>CAZLMR010000001.1:0-2477 GCA_964560575.1 uncultured Methanomassiliicoccales archaeon
GATGCGGTCGAGCAAATCGTAAAAGGGGAGGTCGGAGATTACCTCCCAGGAAAGACCGACTGGTCTGCGGAGATGGACAGATGGTTCTAGACGGACAGAGGGCGAGGGTCGATTTCGCGCTGACCCCGGTCGCCAAGAAACTGATAAACGTCAACCCCAACACGATCTCGTGGGTGGGTCTGATACTGGCACTGCTCTGCGGTGTGATATTCTACCTGAGCGGGGCCGCTGACCGCACATGGCTGCTGGTCGTCGGAGCGGTCATGGTCATCGTATCGGGATACTTCGACGCGCTGGACGGGAAGGTCGCGAAGCTATCCGGCAAGGCCGGACCCAAGGGGGACTACCTCGATCACGTGTTCGACAGGTATGCCGACGTCTTCATGATCGGAGGCGTCGCCTTCTGCGGATACTGGTGCGACCCGTATCTGGGCATGCTCGCTCTCGTCGGTGTGCTCCTCACATCATACATGGGCACACAGGCCCAGGCCATCGGGGCACCGCGCTTGTACGCCGGGCTCCTCGGCAGGGCCGACAGGGTGGTCCTGTCCACATTGTTCCCGCTGATCCAGTTCGTATCCATCGCGGTGTTCGACGTCACCTATCTGGACGTCTTCGGCATACAGATCTCCTGGATGGAGATCATGATGCTGTGGTTCGCCGTGGTCGGCAACCTCACCGCCATCCAGAGGGCGATCATCACCTGGAGGAATCTGGGCAAGATGTACCCTGAATCAGGCGAGGGGAAGGAGGACTGAGGTCCCCTCCCCTTTCCGAACCCTTTCCACAGTCTGGCTCTTTCAACCGTTGGTCGTTTTCCGACGATTCCGCCAGTCTTTTTATGACTGTTTCACGGGTCTCCGTTCGACCGGTCCTCGGGCTGTCCCTGGGATTGCGCCGGTTGCTGAACGGACTGCTGCCCCCTCCTCTCCGTGTCGCGCATCTTGACCCTGTAGTACGTCAGCGGGTGGTTCATCCATTCCTGCTGGCACAGGGTGTCGGGGTTGTAGCACAGGCCGTTGGTCTTCATGGTCTTGCATTCCGGCGGGGAGTACCCCTCGGTGCCGCTGAGCTCGCCGGTGATGTGCTTGATCTGGTATCCGGCTATGGACTCGTCGAAGTCCGGGGACTCGGAGAACACCCTGATTATCCCGTCGTAGTCCAGACCCAGCGCATGGAGGAACGTCACTAGCGCGAACCTGGCGCTGTGGGGCAGGTTCATGCCCTGTCTGGACATCTCCAGGATGCGGACCAGGCACGGCGGGAGGAAGTCGTTCTTCATGCCCTCCCCTCCCGTCGGGCTGTATTTCGCCTTGGTCTCCTCCAACGCCATCGAGACCGCGTCCACCGATCCGCGCAGGTATCTCCTGTACTCCTCCGGTGTCATGAGGGGCAGCTCCGACTCGATCTTGTCCTGGAGGGCGTTCTGCATAAGACGGCTGAACTTCTCCTGCGGCAGATACACCAGTCCCGAGTGGACGTCGCTGTTGATCAGCTTCCAGTCGACGCTCTTCAGCCTGTTCGCCAGCCTGAGGTAGTCGGGGAACCTCATGCGCACTATCCCGTCCGAATCCACCGTGGATGTGACGCCCAGCTCCTCCGACACCACCAGCAGGGTCTCGCGGTCCTCGCCGCTCAGGAGCTTGTTCATCCTGACGGCCTCTGCCAGCGCGTACCTCTTCGTCAGGAAGCGGTCCCCCACCATGGAAACGATCATCCTCGCGTACGGGTACGACATGACCTCGATGAGCCTGTCGTAGTCGTTCATCAGCGGGGTGTACGAGACCTCGGAGCTTTCCAGGGCATCCATGACCCTGCTCACCCCGCGCTTGCGGGCGGGCTCGAAGGACGGCGACGTCAGAAGGGACTCGAGGTCCACGTGGTTCTCCTCCGCGAACTCCGCAGACTCCCTGAGAAACGGGAACTTCGCCGCACGTCCTGTGTCCATGCTCCACCATAGGGCGGTGCAGTTGAAAAGGAATAGGTTGCGGACGTCGGGGTCCGGAGCGGCGGCCTCGGGGCTTCACGCGAATGATGCTTATACATGAGTGCCATCCATCAACGCAGAGGTCCGAAACATGTCCATTTTCAAGAAGAAGGAGAACAAGGTCCGCGTGCTCTTCATCGATCAGAAGAACGATTTCGCATCCCAGATGGCCGAGTACTTCACAACCAAGTTCTATTCCGACAGGTACGATTCCTTCAGTGCCGGGCCGGAGCCGGACATCATCGACTGCGAGCTCATCTCCGCCATGTACCAGAACGGCGAGGACATGAGGAGGCAGGTCTCCAAGGCCTTCGAGAACGAGGACTACCTTCCCAAGGACAAGACCTATGATTTCATCATCTACACCGAGAAGGAGCCCTTCGACCAGCTCTCCTCCACCCTCGAGTGGAAGGGTAAGCAGATCCTCGCCCCCATGAGGTCCAGGCTGGACTACGCTGCCACCGACGACCTCGAGCTCTACCAGGAGTAC
>CAZLMR010000001.1:2487-22440 GCA_964560575.1 uncultured Methanomassiliicoccales archaeon
GAGAAGCTCAGGTCCATGGTATCCGCATGATCCCGGTGATCATCTACGACAAGTGTCAGTGCGACCCGAAGAAGTGCACGGCCAAGCGGATGCTCAAGTTCGGACTGGGCAAGGAGGCGAAGACACTCGGCGCGATCCCGTCCGGGTCCATCGTCCTCTCTCCGTTCTCGGACAGGGCGCTGTCGCCGGCCGACATCGGCCATGCCCGCAAGGGACTGGTGGTGATGGACCTGACATGGACTAACATCGACGAGTTCCCCCGTCTGAAGAGGGTGGAGGAACGCGCCCTCCCGTATCTCCTGGCGTCCAATCCGATCAACTGGGGTCGGCCGATGGAGCTCAACAGCGCCGAGGCCGTGATGGCGGCCCTCATCATCCTGGGCCAGAGGGACCAGGCGGAGACGTTCATGGGCAGGTTCAACTGGGCTCCCGAGTTCATGAGGCTCAACGGTGCGATGCTCGAGGACTATTCCAAGGCCAGGGACAGCACCGAGGTCGTCAGGATACAGCAGGAGTACATCGAATCCGTGATCGGTTCGGATGGCGGGGAATCCTGACAATCAGATCGTAGAGAAGGGGAAGGGTGTCGCCTTCCGGCGACTTTACTGGTTTTGGTCTCACTCGGAGATGGCGCTGGAGGGGCACTCGTCGATGCAGGCACCGCAGTCGATGCATTTGCCGGCGTCGATGACAGCGATGTCCTCGCAGGTGATGGCACTCTCAGGGCAGACGTCAACGCATGCACCGCATGCGACACACTCGGAAGCGTTCACTGTAACCATTATGATTACCTCGGAAAGGAAAACCCCAGAGGGACTATAAAAAGATGTTTGGATTGTGTTCAGGTGGGGCTAAAAAACGGACCGGAATGTTCGGCGCCCTTTATGTCCGACGGGAGGGTCCCGGCGACGTCTGGCCATGCGATTGGAGACAGGATGTCGGCATACGGCGGGCCCCCTTCTGTTTAGGATATCCTGAACAACGTCCGGCCGACGGTTCCGGCCGAACGCGCCGACGACAGCGGCGCCATCCGCTCTCCGATCGCGATGTCCGGGCGCGATGCGTGGGTCCCCACGACCCGTCCGTCCGCGGCTTCGTCCTCCGCATCGCATCAGAGGCCTCTCCTGACCCGCGGACGCCTCCCGGCACGATGTTTATATCATCGTCGTCGATGGGTCAAGGGATGAGCTCAGACGACCTTCTTCCGATGATATGGGACGCGCTCGGCGCAGACCGTCTCACGACCCTCGAGGCCACCGACAGGCTGGAGGATCTGTTCAAGTACAGGTGTCCCGACGATCTCGCCAAGACACTGATGAAGTTCAGGAAGGCAGGTCTGATCAAGGGGGAGATTTCCATGGATCGCGGCGGATGGGTCTGGTGGGCGGACGACGAGTGCCGCTCCAAGGAGGTCTGACGATGTCCGTCAACTTCCAGGACAACGAGATCCAGGCGGCCTGGAACGACGTGTTCTCCAGGGACAAGTACCGCATCATGATCTCCTGCATCGCGGACAACTTCCCCCAGAAGAAGAGTCTCATGGTCGACTACGCGGACATAAACACCTACAACGTGGATTTCGCGATGTACGTCCTGGACAATCCGGACAAATGCTTCGAGTCCGCCAGGAAGACCGTGATGTCCCTGGTCCCAAACATCAGCCGTCCGGGCGAGAACATCAACGTCAGGATCACCAATCTCCCCAGGGATGCGAAGGTGGAGATACGCAATCTCCGCGCGGACCATCTGGGGAGGCTCATCGCAGTCGAGGGTCTGGCCAGGAAGGTCACCACGGTCAAGCCGCGCATGACCATGGCGCTCTTCAGGTGCGCCAGGTGTGGCACCGAGATGTGGGTCCCGCAGCCGGGCATGCTGCTCAAGGAGCCGATGATGTGCTCCAACCCCGAGGGAAGCTGCAACAAGCAGGCGACCCGCTTCATACTGGACGACAAAGCGTCGGTATTCATCGACACCCAGAAGATCGAGATCCAGGAGAGCCCCGAGGGCCTCAGGGGAGGCGCCCAGCCCGAGAGGATCACAGGCTATGTCGAGGACGACATCGCGGGGGAGGTCACCGCGGGTAACAGGATCACACTGAACGGCGTCCTGAGGTCCGTGGAGAAGTCCGACAGGGACAAATCGACCGTGTTCGAGACGTACCTCGATGTGATATCGGTCGAGTTCGAGCAGCACGAGTACGATGAGATCCAGATCACCGAGGACGATGAGAGGGAGATCCTCCGCATGTCCAAGGATCCGGACCTGTTCGACAACATCGTCCGCTCCATATCTCCGTCCATCTACGGACTGGATTCTGTGAAGAAGGCCATCGCCCTTCAGCTGTTCGGCGGATGCCACAAGGAGATGGACGACGGGACCGTCATGAGAGGCGACATGCACATCCTCCTGATGGGGGATCCCGGAGTCGCGAAGTCGCAGCTGCTCAGGTACATGAGCATGCTCGCCCCCAGAGGGATCTACGCGTCGGGAAAGTCGGCGTCGGCGGCGGGACTCACCGCGGCGGCGGTCAGGGACGACTTCGGCGACGGGAGATGGACGCTGGAGGCCGGTGCGCTGGTTCTGGCGGACAAGGGTCTGGCATGCATCGATGAGCTCGACAAGATGACGGATCAGGACCGTTCGTCCCTGCACGAGGCCATGGAGTCCCAGAGGATATCGGTCGCGAAGGCGGGTATCACCGCCACGCTGCAGTGCAGATGCTCGATGCTCGCCGCTGCGAACCCGAAGTACGGGAGGTTCGAGGAGGACTCCCCCATAGCGGACCAGATCGATCTGCCTCCCGCGCTCATGTCCCGTTTCGACCTCATCTTCGTGCTGACGGACAAGCCCGACAAGAAGAAGGACACGGCCATCACGGAGCACATCCTCAAGGCGCATCAGCGCGGACAGGTGAGGATGATGCCCGAGGGCACGCACATCGACGGCATCGATCCCAAGCAGATCCTCGAGAACACCGACAACATACGCCCGGTGTACGATGTGGAGATCCTCAGGAAGTACGTGGCTTACTCCAAGAGGATGACCCCGGTCATGACCGAGGAGGCCAAGAGCATCATAGAGAAGAGCTACCTGAGAATCAGGACCATGGGAGGGGACGGGTCCTCCGTCCCGATCACCGCGAGGCAGCTGGAGGCGTTCGTCCGTCTGTCCGAGGCGTCCGCCAAGATGCGTCTCAGCTCGGTGGTCACCGATGTGGATGCGAACCGCGCCGTGGACCTGGTGGAAGACTACCTCAGGAGGATCGCCGGAAGCGATGACGGCGGTTTCGACATCGACAAGATCGCCACCGGAATCAGCTCCAAGGACAGGAACAAGATGGATGTCATCAGGGAGATCATGAGGGACTTCGGAGGGGACGGACTCTCGGAGGAGGAGTTCATCCAGCACGGGGAGTCCCAGGGGATCCCGGAGGCGGAGGTCCGCAGGGCGGTCAAGCAGCTGCACGATGCCGGTGAGTTCTACAAGGTCGGCAGCCTTTACAAGAGGGTGTGAGACATGTTCGTAAGGATCCACACACATGGGAACGAGAGGATCCTCGCCGCATGCGACGAGGATATAATCGGGATGACCTTCGAGGGCGGAGGCGCGAGGATCAGGGTCAGCGAGTCCTTCTACAAGGGCGAGTCCATCCCGCCGGAGGCCTTCGTGGAGAGGATGAAGTCGGTCACCATCATGAACCTGGTCGGGGAGGAGGTCATCGCCCTGGCCATCGCCGAGGGGAAGGTCTCCCCCGAGAACGTGATGGAGATCGGCGGGGTCAAGCACGCCCAGGTGGTGCTCCTGTGAGCTTCTGCGTCAAGTGCGGCAGGGACTGCGAGGAATCCCTCGACGGCCTGTGCATAGACTGCTGGCTGGACGGCAGGGAGCTGACCTCGCTCCCCCACCATGTGGACCTGAAGGTCTGCACCAACTGCGGGGAGTACGAGTTCGGGGACAGGTGGCTGAAGAGGGACAGGTTGGTCGCGGTGCAGGACGCCGCGGCGGATGCCCTGGCCGTGATAAGGGACGCCGTCCCCGTGGCGCTGTTCACCGAGGCCCAGGAGCAGGACCCGTACGTGTACTCCGTGACGGTCCACACGACCTGCGACGTCATGGGCTACGAGGCCGAGGACGATGCGACCACGATAGTCAGGATCAAGAACACCGTCTGCAGGCGCTGCTCCAGGCAGCTGGGCAGCTACTACGAGGCGATCCTGCAGATCAGGACCGGTTCCGGCAAGCTGTCCCCGGAGGACAGGGAGGAGACCCTGGCCATGGTCGAGAACTCGGTCGCGAGGCAGGCGGTAACAAACAGGTCCCTGTTCATCACGAAGATGGAGATCGTCACCGGCGGTGTGGACGTCTACCTCTCGAGCATGTCCCTGGGCAAGAACCTCGCCAGGGAGCTGGCTGACGCGTACTGCGCGGAGACGAAGGAGTCGCCCAAGCTGGTCGGTCAGACCACCGACGGACAGGACATGTACAGGATAACGTACCTGGTCAGGCTCCCCGATTACCACGTCGGCGATGTCGTCCTGTTCCAGGGCCACCACTGCAAGCTGGTCAGGGTCAACGGGAACGGCGGAAGGGTCGTGGACCTGAACGACTTCCGCGAGAGGGCCGTCCGCAGGGCCGACATGACGTCCATAAAGGTGTACGAGAGCGCCGAGGACCTGAAGGACGCCACCGTCATCAGCAGGTCCGGCTCGGAGATACAGGTCCTGCATCCCGACAACTACTCCACGGTGGACCTCAGGGTCCCAGAGGGGGCCGAGATAGGGGACTCCGTCAAGGTCGTCACTATAGACGATGTCCTCTACATGGTCCCGTGACGGCGGGGTCCGATTCTAATTTCAAATAGGGAGACCGCCCTCCGGTCGCTGATGACCGTGATCAAGCTGTCCGAGCCGGTTGAGGACATCGTCGTCAACCTTCTGCGTCTTGCGAACACCAAACTCCCCGCCGATGTGGGCTGGGCCCTGGAGGCCGCTGCCGGATGGGAGACCAATGAGGTGGCCTACACGCAGCTCGGAGCTATCATGGAGAACGTCAAGAAGGCCGAGCACCTCGGGCTGCCGATGTGTCAGGACACTGGGATCCCGGTGTTCTACGTCAGGGGGAGATTCGACTCCACCATCGCCAGGGACATCGCCAACGGGGTGGCCAGGGCCACCAGGGAGATCCCGCTCAGGCCGAACACCGTGGACCCTCTGACCAGGGAGAACCACGGCGACAACCTCGGTGACGGGATGCCCCTGATCCACTACATCCCCACGGACGACGACTTCACGGAGATCACGGTCCTTCCGAAGGGCGCAGGGTCGGAGAACATGACCCGTCTCGCCATGCTCAACCCCGCCGACGGAGTCGAGGGCATCAAGAGGTTCATCGTGGACGCCGTCCTGGATGCGGGAGGGCGTCCGTGTCCCCCGTCCATAGTGGGCATCGGGATCGGCGGAACGTCGGACAGATGCGTCGAGATGGCGAAGGAGGCCCTGCTCATCCCGCTCGACGAGGACAACCCCGACCCGGTCCTCAGGAAGATGGAGGAGGACCTGTTCGTATCGCTCAACGGCTCCGGACTCGGACCCATGGGGCTCGGAGGCGCTACGACCGTCCTCGGTGTCAGGATCAGGAAATGCTCCTGCCACACCGCCAGTCTTCCGGTGGCCGTCAACATCGGATGCTGGGCCACACGCAGGGCATCCGCTAGGATAACCGACCACGGCGTGGACTACTCCCAGGGGGTGAGGCTGTGAGGACTCTGAGCACGCCCCTCAGCGAGGAGGACGTCAGGTCCCTGAAGCTCGGCGAGACGGTGTACATCAGCGGCCCTGTGATAACCGGGCGCGACGAGATGCACATCCGCGCGCTCGAATATGCTGAGCAGGGGAAGGACGCCCCCGAGTGCCTTGACGGGGCGGTCATATTCCACTGCGGACCGATCATGAGGCAGAGGGATGACGGCACATGGTCCGTCGTCGCCGCGGGCCCCACGACATCCGCCAGGATGAACAAGCTCGAGCCGGAGATGATCCCCACGTACAACATCCGCGCCATAATAGGCAAGGGAGGCATGTCCCGCGAGACCGCGGAGGCCATGAGGGACTACGGCTGTGTCTATCTGGCCGCCACCGGCGGTGCGGCGGTATCGCTGGCCGATGGTCTCGACAGATGCGTCGGTTGCGAGTGGGAGGACCTCGGCATGGCCGAGGCGATGTGGAGGTTCGAGGCGAAGAGGCTCGGACCGCTCATAGTGGCCATCGATGCCAACGGCGAGAGCCTGTACGACAGGGTGAACGGATCGCTCGTCAGGGATGCCTGACGTCCTCGTCATCGGTCAGGTCCTCGAGGTCGTTCACGAAGACCTCGTCCCTGCCGCCCCTTCTGACCCTCATCTGAACGCCGATGACCGTGAGGATGAGCAGTGCGAAGATCAGGAGGGCCACGATCATGGTGGCGTGAGCCGAATCCACGCTGCCGAAGATGTTCGAGGTGTTCTGCGTCAGCACTATCGTGTATGCGGTGTTCTGTCCGGACTCCACGGAGATGGGTTCGGAATCCTGGAAGCCGTTGCATCTGACGAACAGGTCATACGTCCCGTAGGGGCACTCGATGATGAAGTACCCAGACGAGTCGGTCTGCGTGGAGAAGCTCTGGCCGTTCTCCGACACTATCGTGACGGTGGCTCCCTCGAGCTCGAAGACGTTCCCGTCGTTGTCCCCGCGGACTACGCCGTAGACGCTCCCGGTGGTGATGACCATGACGATCGCGTGGAGGCTGTCGGCGGTCTCGGTCAGTCCGTATCTGCCGTCCTCGCCCAGCATGTCGGCCGTCAGCTCGAAGTGGACGTATCCGTCGCTGTCCATGTTCATGGAGTCCGGAAGCGCCCTCACGGTGTATCCAGGGTAGTTGAACGTCAGATAGTACTCGTGGGTGGAGTCATAGGTGAACGTGAACTCGAACATGCCCGAGGAATCGGTCCTGCACGGGTTCGTGCCCGTCGAGACGGTCTTCTTACCGGTGCCGTCGTCCTCGAAGAGGGTGACGGTCACATCCTCGAGGGGCGTGTTCTCCTCCTGATCGGACAGGTTCGTCACGTATCCGTAGAACGTCCTCTCCTCCACGATGGGATCGGTGTCGTCGGCGACAATCTGATCCGCAGAAAGCGCGAGGGCTACGATGGCCGCAACGGCTATCAGAAACAGCGCCCTGTAGCTTCCCGACATGCATCCCGAATCCCCCACCGGCCTTATAATAGATGGGTGGGGACGCTCGGACCCTGTACCATTCCGATCCCCCTCAGAAATCGCGTAACGCTTAAATCGGACCCGTTCATGAGGTTTCCGTCTGGTGATTTCCATGCTGGAGAAAGTGGATAGGACGTATACCAAGGACGAGGTGATGGGTCTGATGGAGCCGCTCATCTCGACCTGGTTCAACGAGCGGTTCGATGACCTCACGATCCCTCAGGCCAAGGCCATACCCGTCATCCACCAGAGGAGGAACGTCCTCGTCTCGTCCCCGACCGGTTCGGGGAAGACGCTCACCGCATTCACCAGCATCATCAACGAGCTCACCCGTTACTCCAGGGAGGGCACGTTGGAGGAGAGGGTCTACTGCATCTACGTGTCACCGCTGAAGGCTCTGGCGAACGATGTGAACCGCAATCTCAACACCCCTCTGGCGGAGATGAGGGAGGTCGCGGCGGCCCACGGGATGGATGTCCCCGACATCAGGGTCGCTGTGCGTTCGGGGGACACCCCGCAGAACGAGAGGCAGAAGATGGTGAGGCATCCTCCGCACATCCTCATCACGACGCCGGAGAGCCTCGCGCTGATCCTCGCCGCACCCAAGTTCAAGGAGGCCTTCAAGAAGGTGGAGTGGGTCATCCTGGACGAGATCCACGACATCTGCGATTCGAAGAGGGGTGCGTTCCTGTCGCTCACCCTGGAGAGGCTCAGGCACCACTGCGAGACGGACTTCGTCAGGATCGGACTGTCCGCCACTCTCGCCCCCATCGAGGCCATAGCAGGGTATCTGGTCGGATGCGAGCCGAACGGCGACGTCCGCGATGTGGTCCTCATCGAGTCAGGTTCCAAGAAGCAGCTCGACCTCAAGGTCATCTGTCCGACCGATGACATGACCACGCTCTCGTCGGACATCGTCAACTCGATGATGTACGATACCCTCAAGGAGCTCATAGACCAGCACGAGACCACGCTCGTGTTCACGAACACCAGGTCCGGTGCGGAGAGCGTGGTCTACAAGCTGAAGGAGCGCGGTCTGGACAACATCGAGGTCCACCACAGCTCCCTGGGCAAGGAGATCAGGCTGGACGTGGAGGAGCGCCTCAAGCGCGGGGAGATCAAATGCGTGGTGTCGTCCACATCCCTGGAGCTCGGCATAGACATCGGGTCGGTCGACCTGGTGTGCCAGATAGGCTCCCCCAAGTCCGTGGCCAAGGGCCTGCAGAGGATCGGGAGGAGCGGGCACAGCTTCGGGAAGGTCGCCAAGGGGAGGCTTCTGGTCTTCGACCCGGACGACCTGGTGGAATGCGCGGTCATGTGCAGGGCCGCCCATCGCGGCGACATCGACAGGGTGGGCATCCCCGAGAACTGCCTCGACGTGCTCTCGCAGACCGTCGTCGGAATGTCCCTGGACAGCAGGTGGGATGTGAAGGAGGCGTACGAGCTCGTGAAGGGCTCCTACTGCTACCGCAACCTCAGCGAGGAGAGCTTCCTGGACGTGCTCAGGTACCTGGGGAGCAAGGACGACTTCGAGGGAGTCTACTCCAAGATATGGTACGACGAGGACGACGGGCAGTTCGGGAAGAAGAAGGGCTCCCGCATGATCTACTTCATGAACATCGGGACGATCCCGGAGGAGGCCAACTACCGCGTGGTCACGAACCATGGGACCACAGCGGGGGAGCTGTCGGAGAAGTTCGTCGAGAGGCTGTCCCCGAGGGACGTCTTCGTGCTCGGCGGCAGGTCGTTCGAGTTCGTGCGCTCCAAAGGCATGACGGCGTACGTCAAGGAGGCCAACGGCAGGAAGCCCACCGTGCCCTCGTGGGCCGGTGAGATGCTCCCGAGGAGCTTCGACCTGTCCATGGACATCGCCGTCTTCAGGAAGGAGATGGCCTCCAGGATAGCGGAGCCCGACAAGCAGGCGATATCGGAGCTCGTGAGCGACTTCGACGTGGACGAGGGGTCCGCGAGGAGCATACTATCGTATTTCAGGGAGCAGGAGGCAGTCGCCGGCTTCATCCCCGACTGCGACCGTCTGGCGGTCGAGGAGTACATCGACCCGTCCGGCAACCAGAAGCTGATCTTCCACTACCCGTTCGGACGCAGGGTCAACGACGCCCTGTCCAGGGCGTACGCGTACAGGATGACCGGGATGATCGGGGCGAACGTGTCCGTCACGATCTCGGACGACAGCTTCATGCTGGGATGCCCCAGGAGATTCGACATGTCGCTGATCCCCGGCCTGATACGCGGGTCCGAGCTGGAGCAGGTCCTGCGCAGATCCATCAAGGACTCCGAGATCTTCAAGCTCAGGTTCAGGCACACCGCCGCCCGCAGCTTCATGATCCTCAGGAACTACATGGGCAGGCCGATATCCGTCAACAGGCAGCAGGTCCGCTCGTCATACCTCCTGGAGATGCTGGGAGACATGGAGAGGGTCCCGGTCATCGAGGAGACCTACCGCGAGGTCCTGGAGGACGACATGGACATCAAGAACGCCAGGCTCGTCCTGGACATGGTGGATTCCGGCGATATGGGGGTGGAGCTCATCCACTATACCGGGACCCCATCGCCGTTCGCCCACTCCGCGATCCTGTCGGGATTCTCGGACATCGTCCTCATGGAGGACAGGTCGGCCCTCCTCAGGGAGCTGCACAGGAAGGTCCTGTACAGGGCGCTCGGGGACTCGGTCAGCGAGTTCGAGTTCACCGAGGACCAGGTGGTGCCGTACTTCGCCCAGAAGCCCCCGAGGATCATGTCCAAGTCGGACATCCCGAAGCTCCTCGCCGTCACAGGTCCGCTTCAGGCTATGCGCGAGAGGGGCAGGAATATCTACTCGTACACCGACGAGGACAAGAAGACCATCGACGGCTGGGTCAGGGAGCTCATCAGGGACGGCACCCTCGGCACGGTGTTCCTGGACGAGCCGCATGTCATGGTCTCCGAGGAGATCCCGTACTATGCCGCCGCGACGCGCAGGCAGAGGGGCCTCACGGACGTGGAGCGCGCCGTGTACGAGCGCATCGGCGAGAACACGCCCCTCAGCGAGATCGCCGCCGACCTCGAGATCAGCGACGACGTCACGTTCAGGGCGGTCAGGAAGCTGGAGTCCATGTACGTGGTCACGAGGACGGACGTCACCGGCAACAACAGGTGGTTCTTCTCCAAGGTGGAGTACCCCGATGTCGACAGGAGGAGGGCGACGGACAGGATAGTCATGCGCTATCTGGAGTGCTTCGCGCCGTCCACCGTGCAGGAGGTGGCATACGCCCTATCCATCACGGACGAGGATGCCAGGACCTCCCTGGAGTCCCTGGTCGCATCCGAGGAGGTCTCCAAGGGGAGGTTCCTGATCTCCGAGGACGACCAGTACATGCTGAAGATCGACCACATGAGGCTCAAGGCCGGCAGGGACAACGTCTACGACTACGAGACCGTGGAGCGCTACCGCCTCACCAAGGGGGAGAGGTTCGGCTCCATCCGCGAGTTCTTCGATTTCTACGGCTCGGCAGGCAGCGAGCTGGACGTCTACACCAGGGTCGACGGGTTCGACCTGTCCGAATGGTACTCCATGAGGGAGTCCGGGGACATCCTCCTCGGCAGGTTCGTCAGGGGAAGGGTCAGGTTCGTGCTCAGGGACGAGGGCGACCGCTACGCCGCCCTCAGGCACGAGGAGGTCACCGAGACGGACATGAAGGTCCTGAACATGATCGACGGGATGGGCCGCGCCACAATGAGGCAGCTGGTCTCGGCCACCGGGATGGACAAGGAGGACGTCAAGCAGTCCATCATGCGCCTGGACCGCTCGCTCCTGATCATACGCGACTTCGACGAGAGGGAGGACTGGGGCACCGAGAACACCTATGCGATCTACCATCCGGGGACACCCGAGGGCGATCCGGCGAAGGAGCTCGTCCGCAGGGCGATCCGCGCCTACGGCCCCATACCCACGGCATCCATGAGGTTCCTCGTGGACATCCCCCTGGACGAGATCGAGCGCTACGCTTCAGAAGTGGGCGCCACGGCGATCTCCGTCGGAGAGGGGCAGGTCCCCATGCTGGTGATGTCCGACGAGCTCCCGGCGCTGGAGAGGGTGCCCGAGCAGGACTTCCCCGTCAGGGTCCTTTCCCTGTATGACCCGGACCTCGGATCCAAATGGGCGGAGATCTCGTCCCGCTACGGCGACAAGTGGATCTATCCTCTGGTCAGAGGGGACACGGTCGTCGGGGCCCTCGAGCTGTGGGAGATGTCCGGTTGCATAGAGATACGCATGATGGACCTCGACTCCCCGGATCTGCTGCCCGAGGCCCTGGACGCCATCGACGTCATGATGGGTTTCTTCAGGATGAAGGGCACGGACATAGTGCGCATCCGCGAGATCATGAACACCGACGCGGAGAAGCTCGGCGATGACATGGTGGGGACGCTCACCGACCGCGACTACCATTTCGTGAACGGGTTCTATGCCAAGGGCAGGTTCGAGCCGTGGACGATGACCGAGCAGGAGATGCTGAGCTACGTCTTCTCCAAGCAGAGGATATCACGCAACGACAGGTACCAGACGGTCGCCGCCGCCATGGAGGGGAGGGGCTACATCCGCGGGGACCAGGAGCTGATGACCCGCGTCTCCGAGAGGACCACCATGAAGAAGCAGATGGAGCGCGGAGGGCTCATGAAGATGGCCCTGTCGCCCGGATACATCGGATACACCACGATGTCGATGGCCGTGCTGTACCGGGCGGAGAAGGCGTATGCGGTCGACAGGCACTCCAGGGAGGTGCTGAAGCTCATCTCCAAGAAGCAGCCTGTGTCCAAGAAGGACCTGATCGCCGATTCGGCTTTCTCGCCCGAGAGGACCTCCGAGATACTGTCTGATCTCTCCAAGAACTCCGTCGTCTACGTGGACGACAGCAACCGCTACTGCATAGTCCCGGACAACGGCATGTCCAAGCACGATGCGCAGAAGGAGATCGTGCGCAGGCACTTCCTCGACTTCGGGATGTTCTCCGCCGAATCGCTCTCGCAGTTCGTCGGCGGCAGGATGGCCGTAACCAGGGGCATGCTCAGGGAGCTGGAGGATGAGGGCTTCCTCCGCAAGGGGTTCTTCGTCAGGGACGACCCGACGCTGTACTGGATCCTCTCCGAGGACGTCGGCGTGAGGCCGCCCAGGTTCCTGGACAACTTCGTACTGAACTCGCAGGACAACCTGCACATCTACCTCCGCAACATGATCAAGGCCGAGACCGGCGCGGGCGCCAATTCCGTGATATTCAGCGGCACGCGCATCGTGGGCAGCTTCAAGGGCAAGGTGTGCGCATCCGGCGCCAAGGTGGAGGAGTTCCAGGGCTCGGACAGGGCCGCCAGGATACTCAAGGAGGCTGCGCAGTCGGTCGGTGTCAGCCTGGAGAGCCAGAGGCAGCGCGACGATGACGACTGGGACGTCTCCGAGTTCTATCTCAAGGTGAACACAGGTGCCTGAAATCGTCCATAGGGCGGGTCGGATGGACGGTGCCATCCGTGTTTCCCAACGGCGTTAAATACTAGGATTGTCTAGGTATGAGTATGAAGATACCGTGCGAGATTGTTGTATGGTACGTTCTGCCGATGATCCGCAGAGAGGTTTCGAAAGAGCTCGTCTACACACATGGCATGACCCAGGCGGAGGTCGCCCGCAGGTTCGGTGTCACCGATGCCGCCATTTCGCAGTATCTCAAGAAGAAGAGGGGCGGCAACGCCATAATCGACGACAGCCCCATGTACCCCGAGTTCCAGGAGGAGGTCAAGATCTCCGCCGCCAGGATCGCCGAGGACAAGAGCGACTTCTCCTCGGAGATGTGCAGGCTCTGCTGCGTCGTCAAGAAGACCGGCCTCCTGGCCATCATATACAAGGCGCAGACTGGTATGATACCTCCGAACTGCGCCCAGGATGCCTGATCCCAGCCGGTCTCACTCTATGAATTTTCTGTGGTAGAGGAACTCCTGCGCGTATCCGGCGTATCTGCCGAACCTCTCGCGGCCGTAGGCAGAGACCACCTTGTACGATCCGGTGACACCGTACAGGTCCTCCATAGACTTCTGGATCCTAGCATCCACGGGGAACGCCTCCAGGTGCCCGTAGGCGAACAGTGCGACGCAGTCGGCCACCTTGGGGCCGACCCCCTTTATGTCCAGCAGGGCCTCCACGCAGCCGTCGTAGTCGAGCTCCGCAATCCCGTCCACATCCACATCCCCGTCCTCCACGCTCTGTGCCAGCTCCAGGAACCTCTGCTCCCTGAAGCCCAGCCTGCACCCGGATATCCTCTCGGCTCCGTCGAGGATCTGGGCGGGCGTGGGGAAAGCGTGTCTGGGTCCCAGGTCGTCCCCGAACAGTTCGCAGACGGATTCCACCATCTTGCCTATGCGGGCGACGTTCGCGTTGGTCGCGAGCAGGTATGTGGCCAGGCATTCCCAGCGTGGCTGGCGCAGTATGCGCAGGCCGGGGCAATGGGCCGACAGCGATGCCACGTATCCGTCCCTGGACGAGATGTCCTCGATGATCCCGGCGAGGTCGTCCTCGGACCTGAAGTACGACCTCAGCATGCCGAGGTCGGAGCATCCCTCCACCTCCGCACCGTAATCGGTCTGTCTCATCCTGACGACATCCTTCCCCAGGACCCCGGTCCAGACGTCCCCCTCCTTCCTCCAGCGGTGGGCCTGTCCGCATCCGAGCGTTGGGTCCAGCGACACATCCAGTTCGAGCCTCATGGACCGGGGATGTCCCCTGTCATATGTAAACCGGACGTCCGCGCAAGCGTTAACATCGTGAAGCATCTACGGGCATCCATGAGATTCGGTCCCGCAGGCTATCCCTCCGCAGGCAAGACGCCGGAGGGCTCTTTGGAATACACCAGAAGCATCGGTCTGGATGCGTTGGAGGTCGAGTTCGTCCGCGGGGCGAGGATCAAACCCGAGAGGGCCCGGGAGGTCGGCGCCAAGGCGAGGGAGCTCGACATCAGGCTCAGCTGTCACGCCCCATACTTCATCAGCTTCAACTCCGATTCCCAGGAGACCCGTGACAAGAGCATCGGCTGGGTCATGGACACGGCACGTGCGGCCCATAACCTCGGGGCGTACATCATCGTCATCCATGCGGCATCCTATGGGAAGAGCCCCGAGACCGCCCTCCCCTCGGTAATCGAGGGACTCTCGAAGTGCAAGGACATGCTCGACGACGAGGGCATACGCGATGTGACCCTGGGTGTGGAGACCATGGGGAAGCTGGGACAGTTCGGGACCCTCGACGAGATCGGCAAGGTCATGGAGAGCGTCGACGGCGTGCGTCCGGTGCTCGATGTGGCGCACGTCCATGCCAGAGGCAGGGGATGCCTCAGGACGGAGCAGGATATGAGGGAGCTCACGGACCAGTTCTTCTCCCTCGCCGGCGACATCGCCCACTTCCACATCAGCTGCATCAAGTACGGCGAGAAGGGGGAGATCTCCCATCTGCCCCTGGAGACCAAGGAGCCGGACCTCCAGATGCTGGCGGACGTCCTTGAGGACTCCAAGCAGGAGTGCACGTTCATATGCGAATCGCCTCTGATCGAGAAGGACGCCGTCGTGTTCAGGGACATGTTCCCCCGGTACAGGCTCTGAGCCTGGTTATAAGGAGGGAAGCGATACCGGACGGCATGAATGCCAAGAACATCAAGCTGATGGCGGTCGCAGCCGTCGTCATCGCGATATGCCTGTTGTTCTCGTGGGCGAACTACGGGGACGACACCGGTGGCGACCAGGCCGACCCCTTCGAGGGCACCTGGTATCCGGTGTACAGCTACGACTCGGGCTCCGGGGTCGTCTTCGAGGTCCCCGAGCATCTCGAGGCCACCGTGTCGGGTGACAGGGTCTCACTGGCCTACGGGGGATCGGCGATCGATTTCGTGATGCTCTCGGACGTCGAGGCCGTCAGCCCCACATCGGGCACGGGATATCAGCTGTACCTGGAGGACGGCACGCTCTACATCATCCTCATCGGCGCCGGCGACGACGGCTACGGCATGACCTACATCGCGATGTCCAGGGATTCCACGGCAACTCTGCCCAGCGACAGGGTCGACCTCACGGGCACCGTCTCCGACCTGACGTTCCGCATGTGCAACGGTGCGGAGTTCCGTCCCACGGAGTATCCCGCCAGCATCACAGTGGACCACGACTCGTTCCATGTGGCCGGAGGCACCATCGCGATGGATGGGCTGACCATCGACTACACGGGGTTCGTGAAGAGCGACGGTACAAGGTCGGTCATCACGGGCTTCTACACCGACTCCGACGGGAACTCGGGGATGATGAACGTGCTGGTCGAGGGCGACCTCGTCGCTGTGACGATGGACCGCACCTATGCCGTGGCGTCAGTGCCCGAGGGTCTGGGCACCGGTCTCGGCGACGGCACGTTGGCGGTCGATACGGGATCGGGGACATACGAGATGGATGTCGATGTGAGCGGAGGCCTCGTCAACGTGTCCGGAGAGGTCGGATCGGGCTACGTGTTCACCCCGGGGACGGTCCTATGGACGCTGGGAGACGATTATGTGCTGTTGAAGGGCGGGTCCATCCTGTCATACGACGGGTCGGGGTACTCCTTCGTGGTCAACAGGCTCGTCGCCTGAGCCCGCTCCGACGCAGAACGGCCGTCTTTGTGTGTTAACATATTAAATACGGGGACTCGTTCCCCACTTCCATTGCCACTGTGGCTCAGCGGTAGAGCGGCGGTTTCGTAAACCGTAGGCCGGGGGTTCGATCCCCTCCAGTGGCTCCATCATCTTCTCTCAGAACTGCGATGCTCGTTCCGGACACGGTCACGTCCGGGGATTTCGGATGACGGCCCCGTCTCCAGGGCCGTCACTGGCGGTCAGCAGTCGTGCTTCCCGTCGTCATCCTTGCTCATGTATGTGTTGACGATCTTGATGGCGCAGACATCGCCGCACATGGAGCAGCCCTCGCTCTCCTCGGTGCATCCCCTGCACCTGTATCTGCGGGCCTTCTCCTCGTCTATGCACGTGTCGAACATGGTCTCCCAGTCCAGGGCCTTCCTGGCCTTCGCCATCCTGGTGTCGCGGTCCCTTCCGATGCCCCTGCACAGGTCGCCCACGTGCGCGGCGATCTTGGATGCGATCACGCCTTCCCTGACATCGTCCACGTCCGGAAGGGAGAGGTGCTCAGCGGGTGTGAGGTAGCACAGGAAGTCCGCGCCGTTCTGTGCGGCGACGGCCCCGCCGATGGCTCCGACGATGTGGTCGTATCCGGGTGCGATGTCGGTGACGAGCGGTCCGAGGACGTAGAACGGTGCGTTGTGGCACATGCGCTTCTCGAGCTGCATGTTCATGGCTACCTGGTCCAGCGGGACGTGTCCGGGGCCCTCGACCATGGTCTGTACACCCGCATCCCTGGCCCTCTGCACGAGGTGCCCCAGAGTCATGAGCTCGCTGATCTGGGCCTGGTCCGTGGCGTCGTCGATGCATCCGGGTCTGAATCCGTCGCCGAGCGAGAGGGTGAACTCGTACTTCCTGGCCATCTCCAGGAGATAGTCGTAGTTCTTGTAGAGCGGGTTCTCCTCCCCGTTGTGGAGGATCCATGCGGTGAGGAACGATCCTCCCCTGGAGACGACGTCCGTGATCCTCGGGGATTTGCTGAGCCACTTCACAGTCTCCTTGGTGATGCCGCAGTGGACCGTCATGAAGTCCATGCCGTCCTTGGCGTGCTTCTCGATGCCGTTGAAGATGTCGTCCTCGGTCATCTCCACCACGGCGTTCCTCCTTGCGGCGGTGAGGCCGGTCTGGTAGATCGGGACGGAGCCCATCATGACCGGGCACTCCTTCAGGAGTCTGGCCCTTATGGCGTCTATGTCTCCGCCGGTGCTGAGGTCCATAACCGCATCCGCCCCGTATCTCAGGGCGACCTGCAGCTTCTGCAGCTCGGCATCCAGGTCCACTATGTCCCTGGACGTCCCGAGGTTGACGTTGATCTTCACCGAGAGTCCCTCGCCGATGGCTGCGGGTTCAGGGTCGTGGGCGGGGTTGCAGGGGGCGCATATGCGTCCCGAAGCTATGCCGTTGCGGATGAACTCCGGGCTGACGTTCTCCTTCTCGGCGATCTTCTTCATCATCGGGGTGATCTCGCCCCTGCGGGCCACTTCCATTATGGTGCTCATTTCGGATCGTCTCCGTATCGTTTCATCAACGTTTAATAGTCATTCGGTCGACACGATGTCGTCCCAGGACACCAGGATGACGTCGCGTCCCTGCAATCTGTCGTCGAAACCGCTCTTGGAGAAGATGACGAATCTGCGCTCATCATATCCCCTGACCAATCCTGACCTTCTGATCAGGGTCTCCAGCACCTCCGGACCCACCTTCTCGTTGCGGTATTTGCATTCGGCGAAATATCCGACCTTCCTGCCATCGATCTTCTTGGTCAGCACGAGGTCTATCTCCTCGGTCCTTCTCTCCACAGGATCCTGCCCCCACCATTTGCTAAGGGCGCCATGGATCGTCATCCGGAGATATTGGCCACAGATCTTCTCGAATTCTGGGCCCAGGTCATCCTGCAACTCCCCGATTATAGAATCTGCCACTTCTTCGCATTCTGATGGGTCCGGGCCCTCATGATCCATGATGTGGGCGAAATGGAATCTGAGGAGCTCGTCATCTACATGATACAGTACCATCTTGCCTTTGGGGTTGTCCACAGGATGGGTCTTGGTGATGACGCCGACGTTCGTCAGATCTCTCAGATACCTGCTGCATAGGTCCGCCCTCACCCCTGAGCGGGTTGCGATATCGGAGTTTCTCGATGCTCCGCCGGCTATCGCCGAGATGATGGAGTAGTAGGTGAGAGGATTCTCGAAATCCTCTATTAGCGTCATGAATGGTTCGTCAGCGAAGAACGAGTCCACTCTGAGGAAATTCTCGATGATGTTGTCACGGAGGCTGATCGACGGATCGAACTTCGACAGATACAGTGGTATCCCTCCGACCATGGTGTATATCCTCATCTGGTCCTCGTCGTTGAATCCGGACAGCATCTTCCGTGCCTCGATGAAGGGGAGTGGGAGGAGCTTTATGCTGCCGGTCCTCCTTCCGTACAGCGGGCTCTTGTATCCGAGCACCTCGTGTTCCATCATGCTTATCGAGGATCCGCAGAGTATCAGGAACAGCTTCATCTCGTCCTTGTGGTCGTCTATGAAGCTCTGAAGCTCTCCGGAGACGCTGTTGTCGCGGCCTATCAGGTTGGGATACTCGTCGATTATGAGCAGGAAGCGCTGATCGCGGCATCTGTCCAGAACCATGTCAAGAAGCTCATCCATCCCTATGGGTCCCACATCCCTCCCGCCTATGAGTCTGGCCAATCTCCTCAGGTTGGAGGTCAGGGACCCGGGCCTGGCCTGGTAGTAGACCGCGTTTTTTCCTCTGGCGAACTCCTTCAGGAGGTATGTCTTGCCGACCCTCCTGCGTCCGTAGAGGGGAACGAATTCGAACCTGTCGCCTTCGTAGCGCCTTTGCAGCGCTTCCATCTCCGCGTCTCTCCCATAAAGCATGTCTGATGACATCATGTTGATTGATAAATAATTTACTTTAAAGTAAATGATTTCAAAGTAAATTATTTTGACGGAGTTCCGAGCCAAGGCGCATTCCCGGGGCCCATGTCGTCACCTGCCGTTCGTTATCGGAAATGTCTGGGCTGTCCTCGGGAGCCCACGGAAGTCATCGACCCGTACATGCGGACATCCTGAAACGGGGTCGACGGAGGACTGGCCAATCTAGATTGCGTGTGTACGCGCGCGTGTACGCGCGTATATATAATATGATGCGATAAGTCGGACGATTATCATGGATGGGAACATGAAGCACGCCGAGGAGGAGTACGATGCGGACAGCATCGTGGCCCTCAAAGGCCTCGAAGCCGTGAGGAAGAGGCCCGGTATGTACATCGGATCAACGGATTCCCGCGGACTGCACCACATGGTCTACGAGGTCGTCGACAACGGTATCGACGAGGTCATGGCCGGGTTCGCCACGGAGGTGGACGTCACCATCAACGAGGACGGGTCGATCACCGTCCTGGACGACGGAAGGGGCATCCCCACCGGAATCAACCACGAGGAGGGCAAGTCCGCGTTGGAGATGTGTCTGACCGACCTGCACGCCGGAGGGAAGTTCAATCAGAACAGCTACAAGGTCTCTGGAGGACTCCACGGTGTGGGAGTTTCCGTCGTCAACGCGCTGTCCGAGAGGCTCGTTGCCACCGTCTACAGGGAGGACAAGATCTGGAGGCAGTCCTACAAGATAGGGGTGCCCGACGGACCCGTCGAGATCATCGGCGACACCGACCGCCACGGCACGGAGATAACGTTCTGGCCGGACAAGGAGATGTTCGAGACGGTGGACTTCGACTACACCACACTGCAGAACAGGTTCCGCAACCAGGCGTTCCTCAACAAGGAGGCCACCATCAACTTCGAGGACAAGCGCACCGGAAGGAAGGAGAGGTTCCACTACGACGGCGGGGTCTCCGAGTTCGTGGAGTACCTGAACAGGTCCAAGACTCCGATCCACCCGACACCCATCCATTTCACGGGGGAGAGGAACGGCGTGATGATCGACATCGCGCTGCAGTACACCGATGGATACAACGAGGAGATCGACTCATTCGTGAACACCATCTTCACACC
>CAZLMR010000001.1:22450-24574 GCA_964560575.1 uncultured Methanomassiliicoccales archaeon
GAGGTACCCATCTCACCGGTTTCAGGACCGCCCTCACCAAGACCATCAACGACTACGGAAAGGCCAACAACCTCCTGAAGGACACGACCCTAGAGGGTTCCGACGTCCGCGAGGGTCTGACGGCCATCGTGAGCATCAGGATGTCCGAGCCCCAGTTCGAGGGTCAGACCAAGGCCAAGCTGGGAAGCAGCGTCGCGCAGGGCGCCGTGTCCGGACTCATGAACGAGAGGCTCGCCGAGTACCTGCTGGAGAACCCCTCCGTGGCCCAGACGATCGTGAGGAAGGCGATCTCCGCCTACGAGGGCCGCGAGGCCGCCAGGAAGGCGAGGGACGCCACCAGGAGGAAGTCCGCCCTGGAGAGCACCAGCCTGCCCGGGAAGCTCGCGGACTGCTCCGAGAGGGACCCGTCCAAATGCGAGCTCTACATCGTGGAGGGTGAGTCCGCAGGGGGCAGCGCCAAGCAGGGCCGCGACCGCGCGTTCCAGGCCATCCTGCCCATCAGGGGTAAGATCCTCAACGTGGAGAAGGCGAGGCCCGACAAGCTCCTGGACCATGAGGAGATCAAGAACCTGGCCATCGCCATCGGCGGGGGCATCGGGAGGGACTTCGACGTCACCAAGATCCGCTACCACAACGTGGTCATCATGACCGATGCGGATGTGGACGGTGCGCACATAGGCACGCTCCTGCTGACCCTGTTCTACAGGCAGATGAAGCCCCTCATCGAGGCCGGGCACGTGTACATCGCCATGCCCCCGCTCTACAGGGTCTACAAGGGCAAGAAGCAGATCTACGCCTACAACGACGAGGAGATGGTCACAGCCATGGCCGAGCTCGGTCAGGGCGCGAACGTCTCCAGGTACAAGGGTCTGGGAGAGATGAACCCGCAGCAGCTGTGGGAGACCACGATGAACCCCGAGACCAGGATAATGAAGAAGGTCACCATCGAGGACGGGATGATCGCAGATCAGCTCTTCTCCGTCCTGATGGGGGACGACGTCGAGCCCCGCAGGGAGTACATAATCGAGCACGCCCACGAGGTCGTCAACCTGGATGTGTGATACCATGGACGGAGAGAGGAAGCTCATCATCCAGCCCATCGAGAAGGAGATGCACCGCTCGTACATCGACTACTCCATGAGCGTCATAGTCGGGCGCGCCCTTCCCGACGTCAGGGACGGTTTCAAGCCCGTCCACAGGAAGATCATGTACGCCATGTCCGAACTCGGGCTCACGTACAACCGCCCCCACAAGAAGTCCGCGACCGTGGTCGGAGAGGTCCTGGGAAAGTACCATCCGCACGGAGACTCGGCGGCATACGAGGCCATGGTGAGGATGGCCCAGCCGTTCTCGCTCAGGTACCCTCTGGTCGACGGACAGGGTAACTTCGGTTCCGTGGACGGCGACCCGCCCGCGGCCATGCGTTATACCGAGGCTCGCATGACCAAGATGGCCAGCGACATGCTGGCCGATCTGGAGAAGGACACCGTGGACATGGTGGACAACTACGACGGTTCCCTGAAGGAGCCGTCCGTGCTGCCGTCCAAGTTCCCCAACCTCCTCGTGAACGGGTCCGACGGAATCGCCGTCGGAATGGCCACGAAGATGCCCCCTCACAACCTGAGGGAGGTCTGCGACGCCATCGTGTACACCGTCGACCATCCGGACGCCACCCTGCCCGAGCTCATGCAGTTCATCAAGGGTCCCGACTTCCCCACAGGAGGCACGATCTACGGCATCGGAGGCATCCGCTCGGCGTACGAGACCGGCCGCGGAAGGCTCAAGGTCAGGTCGAACACCCACATAGAGGAGATGGGCAACGGGAAGGAGAGGATCATCGTCGCCGAGATCCCCTACCAGGTCAACAAGGCCATGCTCATAGCCCAGATTGCCGACCGCGTCAAGGAGAAGGAGATCGAGGGGATCACCGACCTGCGCGATGAGTCCGACAGGCACGGCATGCGCATCGTCATCGAGCTGCACAGGGACGCCATGGCGAACGTCGTCCTGGAGAACCTGTACAAGAAGACCAACATGGAGATCACCTACGGGATCATCAACATCGCCCTGGTCGACAACAAGCCCACGACGCTCAGCCTGAAGGCCCTCATCACCCACTACATC
>CAZLMR010000002.1:0-22139 GCA_964560575.1 uncultured Methanomassiliicoccales archaeon
CACCGGGGTGTACGTATGCGACATCTGCGGATTCATCTACATAGGCGACGACCCGCCGGAGTTCTGCCCCGTGTGCAAGGTCCCGGGCCACATGATCCTCAGGATCCAGGGAGGTGCCTGAGATGCCGAGGATGATCGCTTCCAGGAACCTCAGGATATGCACCAAGGACTGCATGTGCCTGTACGTGTGCCCGACAGGAGCGACCGACACGGAGACCGGCCAGATCGACTTCGCGAAGTGCGTCGGCTGCGGGGACTGCGCCAGATCGTGCCCCAACTCCGCGATCTCCATGATACCGCTCGACTACCCGCACCAGCAGCCCAGGGACGAGACGGTCGTCGGGAAGGTCAGGTCCATAGCCGGGAGCAAGGCGGCCCAGGAGGCCATCGCCAAGCAGGTCATGGATGGGACCGACGACCCGGGCCTGAGGACTCTCATGAAGGCAGTTCGCCGGTCGGAGCGCCTGATGGGGGAGGACCTCATCAGGGAGACGGGCTACCTGCTGCCGCAGAGCGGCGAGGTCAGGAGGATGCTGGAGGCGTTCGTGGCAGATCCTCCCGAGGGATTCCCCGTGGAGGCCGCCAGGGAGCTTCTGGCCAAGCTGAACTTCAACGCCTGATGGCGGAGGGCATCCCGGACCCAGGGACGTCCGGGATGCCTTATAACCATCTTGGTCGGACTCATCGACAGCGAATGGAAGATGCTCATCCTCAGGAACCTGCTCAGCGAACCGAACAGGTTCTCTGACTTCGAGAGGGCCATCCCCGGCATAAGCTCCAGGGTCCTGACCGAGTCGCTCCGCGGCCTGGAGAGGGACGGGAAAATCCCGAGGGAGGTCGGAAAGGGGGTCAACCTCCGGTCGTCTACTCGCTCACCAATCTGGGCGAGTCCATGCGTCCCGTCACAGACACCATGCACGACTGGGGCGAGGCGTATCTGTCGAACCATCAGGACGATTGAACGGACGGACGATCCGTCAGATACTACTGTCGATGACATCATGATGCGGAGATTGCAGTCGCTGTCTCGATGTCGCGCCTCATAGAGGAGCCTCATGTCCTTGGAAATAGATCTGCTGAAGTCTTCGCGGAGAGACCCCTCGCATACGATGTCAATACCCGTTCCGAGTGCCTCCTCCAACTTGCCGTAGAACCCACCCATCTTGAACAGACCCATGCCCTTCGGGGTCTTGACACAGAAATCGTAGTCGCTGTCGGGGCGGTTGTCACCGCGGGCCCTGGAGCCGAAGAGGTACACTCTGAGAATCCCGTACTCAGCGGCGATGGCTCCGACTATCTGACAGAGCTCCTCGAACGTGTACTCCTTCACTTCGCCCATGGCTATGAAATTGCGTTTGAACTATATAGACAAAGGTCGGAATCAGATTAGAGTCCCACCACCCACCTCTCATGTTCAACATCGATAACAGGCCTGAAAGCACGGCTTCGGACCGGATCACTGACAACCACATCCGCAAAGATCCAGACAGACCCGATCCGATTGAAATCACGGCCAAGAAGAAAGAATCGTCGAATCCACACTCCTGAGTATAAAAGGAGTTTCGATTCCATGTGTTACACAATCACACGAACCATCGGGAAACCGTCCCGTATAAGGAAGAAAGTGATTAGTTGTTTCGACCTCAAAAGTCGAATTCGAGGACCCCAGAAAACAGAGAGCATGCACGGCCAGTCTGGAGTAAGGTCACCCGAAGAACCTGCAAGAGGTGATCAAAATGTCCAACAGAGACGTTAGGGCAGCCTGTGCTGCCAGGCAAAGCACGACGAACGACATCGAGGACTATGATGAACCAGTGGATTTCCTCTCCGAGAAGGTCCACTCCATCGTCAGGATTCACATCCCCGATGAGAGAGCAAGGTCGAAGCGATGGCCCGGGTCTTCACTAAGAGCTTCTTCGACGAGGCGTACACCGGAGAGCCCTTCGACGATATCGAGCCGACAAGGATATGGTCAGCGAGTGTCTCGCGGGGATCATCATAGACAACGACCGATGCTCTACTCGAACTTCTGCAAAGTCTGCGGAGACGAGAATCTTGATGATGGGATATCCGATGATGACGAACCCTGCGATGACAGCGACTGCAATCTCTGCGGCGATATCTGCGACAATTGCACGTACTGCGACGACATCCCTAGGTACGTCTACGAGGACGGGCTCATCCGCAGGATCAACGTCAGGAATGGTTCTGATGACTGACCAGTACGAGCTCATCCCGGCCTCCAAGCAGCGTGGATCTTCCCGCCCTCTGGAATGGGTCCAGCTCGCCCCTAGCATGAACCCCAAGCGCAGGACCATGACGGAGGGCTATCTTAACCACGTAATTTCGACATCCTCAGCTGATTATTGAGTCGGAGTCCAGATTTTAATCGAATCCGAATCAAAAGCCTCTCGAAAATCAATGTCTGGATGATGATGAATGGTGGACAAGGCGAGATTCGAACTCGCGACTTCTGCCTTGCGAAGGCAGCGATCTACCGGGCTGATCTACTTGCCCATTTGAATCCGGTGAGACCCCCTAGTCAGACCCTGGATATAAACCTTGGTCCTCTCCGACTCCGTCTCCGGTCAAACGATAAATCGGACCTTGCCAATCGGCATGCATGCACATCATCGGGATCAACGGGAGCCCCCGCAAGGGCTGGAACACCTCCACCCTCGTGCGCGACGCCCTCGACGGCGCCGAATCCGAGGGGGCCACCACGGAGATGATCGACCTCTACGACCTCACCTACAGCGGCTGCCGCAGCTGCTTCGGATGCAAGCGCATCGGGATCGACGACCACCGGTGCCTCCTGAGGGACGACCTCGCCCCGGTGCTCGAGAGGGCCAGGGAGGCCGACGCCCTGGTCCTGGGCACTCCGATATACTTCTTCCAGCCCTCGGCGGGGTTCTCGGCGTTCATGGAGCGCCTCCTCTTCCCCTACATCACCTACAGCAACGACACGGCGTCGTTCCGCGGGAGTCCGCTCCCGGCTGCGTTCATCTACACCATGAACGTCGGACAGGAATCGATGGAGAAGACCCTGCCCTGCTTCGACCGCTTCAGGAAGTACTCCGCCAAGACCCTGCTGGTCGAGCCGGAGTACTACTGCTCCATGAACACCTGGCAGTACCCGGACTACGACAAGTACGAGCACGGCATCTTCGACATGGACTCCAAGCGCGAGAGCAGGGAGGTGCAGTTCCCGCTGGACCGCGAGGCCTGTCGTCGGATGGGGAGGCGCCTGGCCATCAGGGCCTCGGGGACCGCCCTCAACAGTTAAACCCTCCCAGCGTCTATCGGCGGACATGAAGCTCCGGAACCAGTCCGCGGGAGGCACCCCCAGGCCCATGGAGGTCTGGAACGCCAACGTCTACTTCGATGACGGCTCCGGGGCGAAGAACCGCCCGGTCATCGTCCTCGAGAAGAAGGGCGACGACTTCACCGTCTACATGGTCACGTCCCATCCCAGGCATCCCAACACCGACGTCAGGCTGATGGATCCGTACGAGGTCATGCTCGACAGGACATCCCATGTCCGCACGGACCGTCCGTTCAAGCTCCCCGCATCCAAGTTCAACTACAGGCTCGGGACGCTCTGCTACGACGACGCCGAGATGATGAGGGCGATCTTCGAGAGCAGGACGAAGGACACCCGCATGTACCGCCGCGGGAACTACCGAGGTGACCATGGACGCGGTGGAGGCAGCGAGGGACATCGTCTCGTCGTCGGCAAGCAGGCTCTGCCTGGACATGCGCTTCCTCACCAGAGCGGTATTGTCGCTCGGGACCGTCGTGACCGGCGGCTCCGGACCGCCTGCCTGCGACGGGAGGACGGTCACCTTCCATGCCGATACCGTGCTGTCGTCCTTCAGGGACGACCCGAACTCCGTCACCAGGGACCTGGCCCACTGTGTCATGCACTGCGTCCTCGGCCACGACTCCCCGGACAACCGGCCGTCCGCCGACCTGGCCGAGGACATGCTGGTGGAGTACGTTCTGGACTGCCTGGACACCCCCCACACTTCCGTCCCGGGGAGGGACGACAGGACCTTCGTCTGCGAGAGGATGTTCAGGAAGGCTGGTGCCCCCGCCCCGGATCTTCTGACGGAGGCCGTGTCCCAGACCTCGCAATGGCAGCTGGACCTCCACAGGAGGATGTTCGTCCGCGACGACCACTCCGCCCGCTCCGGGATCGACGACCCCATGTGGGGGGAGCTGTCCCAGCAGGTGATGGCGGAGATTGAGGGATTCGTAAGGGACGACGAGGGGAGGACGGCGGCGCTGATGCACATCCTCAGGATCAGGAACCGGAGGCGCTACGACTACCGCTCGTTCCTCAGGAAGTTCATGACCCGTCGCACCACGGTCCGGGAGAGCCAGACCGAGTTCGACCCGATCTACTACACGTACGGCCTGTCCCATTACGGGAACCTTCCCCTCATCGATTCGCTGGAGCAGTCGGACACCGGGATGGTGGACGAGTTCGTGGTGGCGGTGGACACCTCCGGGTCCACCATGAGGGGGCCGGTGGTCAGGTTCCTGGAGGAGGCCTTCGACGTCCTCAGGCAGACCGGGATCGGCAGGGATGCGAACCTGCACGTGATACAGTGCGACGACGAGGTCAGGTCGGACGACGTCGTCAGGAGCGAGGGGGACCTTCGCAGGCTGGTGTCCGGGTTCGAGCTCAAGGGCGGAGGGAGCACCGACTTCAGGCCGGTGTTCGACTACGTGGACAGGATGATCGAGGACGGGGGGTTCAGGAACCTCCGCGGCCTGATGTACTTCACGGACGGCTTCGGCACCTATCCGACCAGGCGCCCCCAGTACGATGTGGCGTTCGTCTTCTGCGACGACATGTACCGGGAGCACGATGTCCCGCCGTGGGCGATGAGGATCGTCGTCAGGACGGAGGACCTCATGGCCGGCGGGGGCGGAGCAACGGGACCTTGATTGTGATGGCCCGGAGGAGGGTTCGAGAACCTATTTGTCCAACCTTCCCGTTCATGCCATCGTCATGGACATCCAAACCGCCAAAGACAACGTGAAGAGCGCGATAATATCCTACCTGGGCAAGGACGCCGCAGGGAACTACATCATCCCACGCAGCAGGCAGAGGCCGCTCATGCTCATCGGAGCGCCGGGACTGGGCAAGACCGCCATCATGTCCCAGATAGCGGCCGAGCTGGACATAGGCTACGTCGGGTACACGATCACGCACCACACCCGCCAGTCGGCCATCGGCCTCCCCATGATCGAGACCAGGGAGTACGGCAGTTCGGAATACCCCATCACCAGGTACACCATGAGCGAGATCGTCGCATCCGTCTACGATGCGATGGAGGAGCAGGGCCACAGGGAGGGCATCCTCTTCATCGACGAGGTCAACTGCGTTTCCGAGACCCTGTCGGCAGCGATGCTGGACCTACTGCAGAACAAGAAGTTCGGCCCGCACAGGATCCCAGACGGATGGGTGCTGGTCGCCGCCGGGAACCCTCCCGAGTTCAACTCCTCCGCGAGGGAGTTCGACATCGCCACCCTCGACAGGATAAGGGTCATCGAGGTGGAGCCGGACACGGAAGTCTGGATGAGGTACGCCATGAGCTCCGGGATCCATGATGCGATCACATACTATCTCCAGGTGAAGCCCCAGAACCTCCTGAGGATCGAGAACACCCCCGACGGACCGGCATTCGTCACGCCCAGGGGCTGGGAGGACCTGTCCACCGTGCTGAAGGAGTACGAGCGCCTGGGCCTGGAGACCGACGTGGACCTGATCTCGCAGTACGTCAGGTTCCCCGAGATAGCCGCCGAGTTCAAGAGGTACATGGACTTCCACAGGAAGTACAGCGAGGACCACGACGTCGACGCGATACTGGACGGCACCGCCGAGGACCCGTCCGCGATATCCGGTTCCGGTGCGGAGGAGAAGCTGTCCCTGATCTCGGTGATCATCGGGAGGCTCAGCGCCGAGGCGGACGAGGGCATGGACCTGACCGATCTGATGTCCAGGCTCGACCGCATGCCTGAGGGAGGGCTCCCCGTGCTGAGGACGGAGCTCAGGAGGGTGCTGGATTCCAACGGAACCTCCGACGCCAGGAGGTCCGCGGCGTACTGCCTCTCCGCCCTGGAGGGCGCCGAGGACCCCGCAGGGCTCCGCGAGGGCTGCGCCAGGTCCCTCGAGACGCTCAGGAGGGACTTCGACAGGCATCTGGACAACGCCATGTCGTACATGATTGCGGCATTCGGCAAAGGGCAGGAGCCCATCTCCCTGCTCGCAGGGCTGATAGGATGCTACAGCGTGGTGATGTTCTCGGACGTCTCGGGACCGCTGTACAGGTACAACGAGGAGCTCCTCACCTCCGGGCGCGACAGGCGCCTGGTCGAGATGGCGGAGGGGCTCCGATGGCGAACAAGATAGACTCCGAGCCGTGCGACGGGGGATGCCGCATCACCAGGATGGTGTCCACCGACCGCGACATAGTCGTCCCCGACGCCGTGGGCGGCAGGATCGTCGTCTCCATCGGCCCTTCGTTCCTGAACGGATCTCCGGCCGCCGACGGGAGGACCGTCAGGATACCCGCATCCGTGACGGACGTCGACCCCGACGCCTTCACCGGGATCATCGGGATCAAGGCCATAGAGTACGGGGGGACCATGGAGAGGTTCAGCTCGTTCGGCATATTCGCGGAGTTCGACTGCGAGGTCTCCACCGGCGACGGTCACGAGTTCAGGTTCCTGAACGGGTACCCCATGGGATTCCCCGGATTCGACAGGGCGATCCAGACCATGAACTTCAAGATGGACCAGGAGCTGGCCATGAGGAGGCTCAGGGACCCCGTTCTGCTGACCGACGAGTGCAGGGACCGCTACCGGGAGTACCTGTCCAGCAGGATCATGCCGAGGGCGGAGCAGGCCGTCACCCAGGGGGACACCTCCAAGCTCGCCGAGATGATCTCCACCGGGATGTTCGACGACTCCTCGGTGAGGGCCCTGATGGAGAGGTCCCTCCGCTCGGGGAAGACCGCCGTCACGAGCATGCTGATGTCCGTGCTGTACTCGAGAAGGGGATGAGGGGGCGCAGGCCCCCTGGGTTTTCACGCGGCAAGCACGAACTCCGCGATGTCGTCGATGACGGACTGGTTGAAGGTCATCGGCGTGAGGTAGTAGTCGGCTGAAGTGCCGTCGTACTGACCGGGTATGCTGAACAGATGGTTCAGACCGACGTACGCCTGGCTCTGGACGTTCTCCCTGCCCTCGAGGATCTGCATCCAGAGGCTGTAGTCGCTGTCATAGGTCACCTGCCAGTCGGATGTCCCCTGCAGGAACAGCATCGGGACCTCCAGGTCCTGCGCGATCGAGGCGACGTCGTAGTCGTCGATGCTCTTCAGGTAGTAGGCCGACATGCCGAATACGGTGGTGGACATGAGCTCTTCGTCCGTCATGCCGTCGAGGCTGCGGTACAGCTGGAGCTCTGCCTCGAGGTACTGTATCATGAAATCCTTCTCTTCGCCGTCGGGCATCTGGTCCACGACCAGCATGTTCTGGTCGTAGGAGATCTCCGCAAGGGACCTCGGGCTACCTGCGAGGGAGACCATCCCGTCGTACAGCCCGTCGGACATCTCGACGATGGCCGGGGCCATCATGGCTCCGAGGCTGTGGCCTATGACGTACACCCTCTCGTACCCCATGGAGTTCAGGAGCGCGGCCGCGGCGACAGCATCGTCCACGGTCTCGTAGTCGATGTCGAGGGCACCGCTGAGGGCCATGGAGGTCCAGGGCTCCGAGTAGGTCCTGTCGTCGTACCTCAGGACGTCGACGCCCTGCTCGGCGAGTCCCCATGCCAGCTGCTGGAAGATCCAGCTGTGCCCGGTCCCGCAGTCCATGCCGTTGGGTCCGGAGCCGGAGACGAGCACCGCCGCGACGGAGTGGTCGGAGTCCTCGGATGAGGCGATGAGGCCGTCGAGCTTGCTCATCCCGTCTGGACCGACCTGCACCGCCTCCTCGACGATTCCGTCGGGCAGGGGCTGGTCCGAGGGGAGGTCGCGTGGCGTGATGTAGAACCCCACGACCCCTTCGTCGGACTCGACTGTCCACAGGAGGATTCCGGAGTATGCGTATTCCATGTACGTGCATGAAACGCCGTCGGCGTCCGGGCGGTATGAGTCGCCGATCGATACGAGCGGTCCGTAGTTCGCCTCCTCCGAGGCATTCAGGTTCAGGATGTACTCCTCGAAGTACTCCAGGCCGCCGAGAGCGTCGAACTCGGCCCTCAGCTCCGGAGCCAGGGAGTCGTATGCCGCGCTGCAGTCCCCTCCGGCGAGGGCGTCGGCGAAGTCGGACGACGGACCGTCGTCCTCTGACGGCGTGTACTGCCAGGAAAACAGCAGGACGATGACGATGACGACCGTGGCCACGGCTGTCAGCTTGATGTTGCCTTTCTGCATGGAGCCGTGATGGTGGAACAGGGTTAAGGGAGTTTGGACCTCCCGTCCGGGTCGCCGGAGGGCGCCCGACGGTCAGGTCTGAGAACAAGGAGTAATCGGTTTGGTGGTGTGTGTCTGAGAGGCTCACTGAGCGGGCTCCCACTTGCACCTGACGGGGGACACGATGGCGCCCTCGGCCTTGAGCTCCTTGAACGCCTTGTCGATCTCCTTCCTGTCGATGCCGGTGGCCTTCTCGACCTCGCCGGCGCTCATGGGCTTGCCGGCTTCCTTCATGGCTTTGATGACATCATCCTTGACAGTCATGTTAACACCGTGAACTACCGATGCAGGGACTGTTCTTAAAGATGTCTGAGCAACCACAACATTTGAATCCGTCACGGCATCTGCGAGTCGCATGGAAGAGGCACCGTACCGGGAAAGAGCGGTCGCGTTCGTGAGGAGACAGGCGGTCCTCACGGTCTCCGCCGCGCTTGCCGTCATCTCGATGGCTCTGGTCCCTCCGTCGGCGGACTATCTGGACTACATAGATGTCCGCATGCTCTGCATCCTGTTCTGCTTCATGGCAGTGGTCGCAGGCATGAGGGAGTGCCACCTGTTCGGAGCCCTGGCAGGGCGCCTGCTGGCCGGAAAGAGGAGCCTGAGGGCGCTGTGCCTGATCCTGGTCCTGCTCCCGTTCCTCTGCTCCATGTTCATAACCAACGATGTGGCGCTGATCACCTTCGTGCCGTTCACCATACTGGTGCTGGGTATGGCCGGGGAGAAGGGGAGCATCCTCCCCGTCGTCGTCCTCCAGACGGTCGCCGCCAACCTCGGCAGCATGCTGCTGCCCTTCGGGAACCCCCAGAACCTGTTCATCTACTCCAGATACGGCATAGGCACCGGGGAGATGGTCACCCTCCTGGCGCCTTTCGTCCTCATAGGAGGCGTCGCACTCTGCCTGATGTGCGCCGGATTCTCCACCCGCGAGGTGCATGTGGGGATGAGCGGGGACCGCGAGGTCCGCAGCAGGGGCTTCCTGACCATGATGTTCATCCTGTTCGCGCTGTGCATCCTGACGGTGCTCCATGCGATCCCCTGGCAGGCCGTCCTAGCCGTGACGGTCGTCGCCATCGGCCTGACCCATAGGAGGGTCCTCGCCAAGGTGGACTACGGTCTGCTCCTGACGTTCGTGTGCCTGTTCATCTTCACCGGGAACATAGCGCAGATTGACGCCGTGGCGGACGCACTGGGCGGGATGATGTCCTGGGACCCGATGCTCGCCTCCCTCGGTGTCAGTCAGGTCATCAGCAACGTACCCGCGGCCACCCTCCTCTCCGGTTTCACGACGGACTGGCAGGGCCTCCTCGTGGGGGTCGACATCGGCGGATTCGGAACCCCCATCGCCTCCATGGCGAGCATGATCTCCCTCGGGATCTACTCGAAGACGGAAGATGCGGATGTGAGGAGGTATCTGATGTGGTTCACCGCCGCCAACGTAGCGATGATCCTCATACTCGTGCCGATCCATTATCTGCTGCGATCTGGAATCTAAAGATGTTGATTTTCTCCCTCTGAAATCATCTAAAAATCTTGATTTTTCCAAATCAGAATATCTAAATATCTTGAAATTCCTTATCAGATATTACCTAAATCTCTTGAAACCCAAAAATGGAGAGATGTCGTGAGAAGAAAGGTGACGGAAGAGCTTCTGAGATGGAAGAATTCGGGACCCAGAAAGAAGTGTCTTGTCGTCCGCGGGGCACGTCAGATCGGGAAGACCTATTCCATTGATGAGTTCGCAAGAGAGAACTACGGCTGCTACCTCTACATGGACCTCCACAGGAACGTGAAAGCAAGAACGATCTTCGATGGCGATCTGGATGCTGAGACACTTCTGATGAGGATGTCCGCATTCTTCCCCGAATTCGATTACATACCTGGGGACACCATCATCTTCATCGATGAGATCCAGGACTGCCCCAATGCCCGGGCGGCATTGAAGTTCCTTAGCAGGAACGAAGATTTCGATGTCGTAGCATCGGGTTCTCTCATGGGCCTGATGACCAAGGGGACATCCTCCATACCGGTTGGTTCGGAGGAGAACATACACATGAACCCGATGGATTTCGAGGAGTTCCTGTGGTCCCTCGACGTATCGGAGATGGTCATATCCCATGTAAGATCGCACATAAGAAACCTCGAACCTCTGGATGAGTCAATCCTCCTGTCCATGTACCGCTACATGGAATGGTACATGATCGTCGGCGGTATGCCAGAAGCCGTTAAGACGTTTGTCGACACCAAGATGATCAACAGTGTTCGCATGGTACAAAGGGATCTTCTTCTGGGATACAAGGATGACATAGGCAGCTATTCCAAGAAGAACGAGCAGGACAAGGTCGAGAGATGCTTCGACTCCATCGCCACCCAGCTCTCCAAGGACAACAAGACGTTCGTCTACGGGAGTGTTGAAGACAATCCCGGATACGGTGTCGGCGAGAAATACTTCGGTTACGCTATGAACTGGTTGAGCCAGTCGCACCTCGCCCTGACATGTGACTGCGTCTCGCAACCCAGACTACCTCTGGAGCAGAACGCTTCGAATCCGAGATTCAAGCTTTATCTCCTGGACACGGGCCTCCTGATGTCCATGTACGATGACAGCATAGCCTATGACATCCTCAACGACGGTGTGGAGGTGAACAAGGGGGCGTTGGCCGAGAACCTTGTCGCCTGCATGCTCCACTCCCAAGGCAGAAGACTGTTCTACTACCAGGTCTCCGAACCTGGGAAGGAGAGATTGGAACTGGATTTCGTGACCAGCATCAGAGACAGGGCAACCGCCATAGAGGTGAAGTCCGGAAAGAAGCGCGATGTGAGGTCCCTGAACAAGGCCATCAAAACATTCGGCATCGATGGACTGATGTTCGAGACCAGGAACATCTTCGTTGACGAAAAAGGCGTGAAGCACTATCCGCTTTTCGCGGCCGCGTTCATGGACTGTGTGGATCCTCCCCTAGACTTCGACTTCGGGATTCCCGATGCAGACGAACTGAACAGGCTGGTCGAGAGGAAGGATGGTTTGGCCGGGCGGAATGACCCGGCGTGATGCGATCAGTATCCGTTGTAGTGGACCTTCTCGGGTCTGTACCTGTCCTTGTGGGGCTCCGGCTTCTCCTTCGGATATCCGACGGCCACGATGCAGAAGGGCATCAGGTTCTCGGTCAGGTCGAAGATGTCCGAGATGGCGTTCATCCTCTCCCTCACGGGGGCGATGCCGATCCAGACCGTTCCCAGGCCGAGACTGGTGGCGCTGAGCATGAGGTTCTCGGTGCATGCGCCCAGATCCTGCTCCCAGAACTGGGGGGCAGTCATGACGTCCCTGTTGCCCAGGACCACGATCGCCAGCGACGCCTTGGACACCGGGCCTCCGTAGGGGGAGGCCTTGGAGAGCGCCTGGATGTACTCGGGGTCGTCCACCACGATGAACTCCCAGGCCTGCTGGTTCCTGGCGGAGGGAGCGTTCATCGCCGCCTCGAGTATGCGGTCTATCTTGTCCTTCTCGACCTTTCCGGGCATGTAGTCCCTTACGCTGACTCTTGTGAAGAGCTCGTTCATGGTATCGGGAACGAATCATCGGGAATCGGGATAAAGGTATGTGGGTACCCGGAGAAATGAAGTGGTGTTAGGGAAGGATGCCGGGGGACCGCCCCGGCTGTTTGATCGTCAGTGGAACTTCCTGAAGAGGAACAGGCCCACGAACACGACGACGATCACCACGACAACGACGATAATCCAGGTGTTGGACGAACCCTCCTCGACCGGGGACTCCGTGAACGTGGCGGTGAACGTCATGTCATCCGTCACGGTCATGCCCTCGGTGTAGCCCTCCCATCCGGCGAAGGTGAACTTGATGCCGTTAGCATTCTCCTTCACAGGGTCCTCGGGCGGGACTATGGCCTCCTCGAACAGGAGCTTGTCCTCCTTCACGGTCACGCCGTCGACCACGAATTTGATGGTGTACTCGTGGTCGGATTCGATGAAGACGGCATCGAACGTTATGTCGCCGGTCACGGTCATTCCGGATGAATATCCTCCCCATCCGGTGAACCGGTAGTCGATTCCGTCCTCCGTGTTCCTGACTGGGTCCTCGGGTGGGACGATCGTCTCTCCGTATCCCATGACCTTGGACTGGACGATCTGTCCATCGGAGACGAACTGGACCGTGTATGTCTGAAGGGTGGTGTCGAACACCGCATCGAACCTCATGTCCCCCGTCACGGTCATGCCCTCAGTGTACCCGCTCCATTCCTTGAACTTGTAACTGAACTGGGCATCCGTCGCCTTTGTCGGTGGCTCGGGGAGAGTTATGACATCGTTGTAGCGCAGCTGATATGGCTCATACACCTCATCGTCAACATAGAAGATGACATCAAACAGGGAATATGTGTAGGAAAGAGTGACTATGATGTCATCTGAGACAGTGAACGTCTCGAGATCCAACACCTCCTCTCCGTTCAGAGTGGCAATGTCATATCCATGAAAGACCGCGGCTTCTGGAATCTCAACCTTATCACCGATGTTCTTGAGAACATAATCGAGATCAGGAAGTTCATCGGGAACCTGTCCAATCGGCTGGAATCTGACAAGTTTTACCTCAGGTCCGATGCGCTCGAAGGTCGAACCTCCACCATATGAGTCCAGTGAGAGGTCATCGGCAGAACGGTAAGTACAGGCGTGTGTTGATTTCAGATTGAAGGCGTTCTCCCCAATCGAATTGGGCTTGTCCGCGAAATCGATGAATTTGAGATTCGCACATCCGTCGAAAGCATATTTTCCGATTGTTGTTGATCCCTCTATGAAAACATACTCCAGTTCGTTGCATGAACTGAACGCATACTCCCCAATCGAAGTGATCGATGCAGGAATTATTACCTCTGTAATGGTGGATCCGACGAATGCCCTATCATTGATCGCCTGAACCGGTGAAGAATCGATTGTTTCCGGTATGGTAATCACAGAGTCGTCTCCTGTATATCCGGTGATCGCAGCTATCCCTTGGCTGCTGGTGTATTCGAATCCATCATCTGTCGTTAAAGCGTCGCTCTCGTCCGTCACCACGACCGCGCAGGCGATCATGGCTAGAGCCAAAGCTACCACTGCTATCGATCTTTTCATGCAGATCATCGCATCCCATCCTGCTGGATTTCGTATGCGTTAATATATATTAGAATGTGAGGGGTCGATAGGATACTACGGAATCCGTAGAATGGGACATACCGTGTACGGGTATGCACAGCATGTCTGGAAACGGATTGAGATGTTTTGGGTGAGACATTGGAAGTGGCGGGGATGGCCCCCGCCGGGGATGCCTTCACCTCCTCTTCTTGTTGGCCCCGGGCTTGTACGCCTTCAGGTACTTCAGCACCGCCTGGTCGTCCTCCGAGTCGGACCACTCCGGCGTGTACCCGCCCTTCATGTACTCGTTGTACCAGTCGACGCACTGCTGCATGTAGTCCTTCATGTCGAGCTTGTCCTTCACTATCACATAGGTGTTCTCCGGCGAGGGCACCCACTGCTTAGGCCTGTCGTAGTCCGGTTCCTCCAGGAACCCAACGAGGAATACGATCCTGTCCAGGTTGGAAAGCTCCGCGTACAGGGACGCCTGGAGCATGTAGGACATGGGGACGTTGGTGTAACCGCCCTCCTCGTCCCTCCACTTCTCCCTGTCGCCGGAGGTCTTGATCTCCAGGATGTACGCCCTCCTCCCGTCCTGCTGGATGTATCCGTCGACCATGCCGCCGAACACCTTCTCGTTGTGGAAGTGGTCGTATCCGCACTGCTCCTTGGGGACCGGTTCCTCCACCGCGAGCTTCGTTCCCTCGGGCACACCCAGAGGGTCCGCCAGGAGGGACGTGACCCTTGTGCCGAGGTACTCTCTCAGGACCGGCTCGAGGATGTTCCCCGCGTCGATGTACTTGTTCGCCTTGTCCCCGGGATAGAGTCCGGCGAGCTCGCATGCGACCTTGAAGGGGGTGGCGAACTCGCTCATCCCCAGGATCGGCGCAACCCTGGTGCCTGTGATCTTCTTGAGCCTGTAAGTGTCGAAGATGACGGTCCTCTCGTCCTCGTCGATGTCGACTATTCCAGCCCTTCCGTCGAAAGCCATGTCACTGCGATGTCCGCCTTGATTAATAAGAGGTGACATCGGACCCAGGCACCGGCTGGTCGGACTTCGTCATGATGGCATCCACCCACACCGTTCTCCGGGGATCCACGTTCTCCCACACCTCCGACACTGCGAAGCATGCGGCCTCCGACAGCGCACGGATATCCGCCTCCGTGAGGTCGGTGTACCACCTGCCGTCGCGATATCCCTCGTAATCACCTTTCTTGAAAGAAACGAAGAACACGCCGCCATCCCTGAGGGCGCGGTGGATGAGGCGCATCGCGAAGACGATCCCGTCCCTGTCCAGATGGAGCAGCGATGCGCACGCCCACACCCCGTCGAACTCGTCCGCGTAGTCTAGGTCCAGGAAGTCCAGGCATCTCACCTCGGAACCCGTGTTCTCGGATGCGACGCGGCACATGCCCTCTGAACCGTCCACGGGGACGACCTCGAAACCCTCCATTCTGAAGGCCAACGTGTCCCTCCCGGAGCCGCATCCGAGGTCCAGGACCCTCGCTCCCTCCCTCAGACGACTCGTGAAGCGCTCCCTGAGCCCGGAGACGTCGCTGGCAAGGGTGAGCCCGGAGTACCCATCCGGATCGGCGTCGTAGAACCTCCTCGTGTCACGGTCCATGCACCCGCATGGGCGTCATCACAATAAACGGAACCCCCATCCGGAATCATGGAAGAGAGACGCACGTGCGCGGACTGCGCTACCAAGGGATGCGACGGCAAGGGCAGGGGCCGTCCCGAGTTCTGTATGACCGACGACATGCCCGAAGGGCTTCTGGAGAGGTCGCTCGAATGCTACAGTGACGGGGAGGACGGGAGGATCCTGAGGGTCGCCGCCACGGTGGAGCATGACGGGTACCTGAGATGGTGCCGCGTCCAGGAGACGATGGTGTTCGCCAGGCGCATGGACTACAGGAGGATCGGCATCGCCACATGCGTCGGACTACTGAAGGAGACCCGCACGCTGACATCTATCCTGAGGTCCAACGGGTTCGAGGTGTTCGGCATCGGATGCAAGGCGGGGATGGTGAGGAAGACCGACGTCGGGATCGATCCCGAATGCTGCGAGGTCGGACCGAACACCTGCAACCCTGTCCTCCAGGCGGAGGTGCTCAACTACGAGGGCACCGACCTGAACATAGTGATGGGGCTGTGCGTAGGGCATGACTGCCTGTTCATCAAGCATTCAGATGCCCCGGTGACGGTACTGGTCGCCAAGGACAGGGTTCTCGCCAACAACCCGGCCGGTGCGCTGTACACCGCGGACTCATACTACAGGAGGCTGTCCGACATCGGCGACCTGCGATGACGTTGCGAATGCAACGAAACCCCTTTCTTAACCAATCGCGATGGCGACATCATGAGCGACCTCGAGACCCGGATCGCGCGCGAGAAGGAGACGATGGATACCATGATCAACATGTACTGCCGCGGTAACCACCGCCCATCGGACGGCATGTGCCTCGAATGCCGGGAGCTCCGCGACTACGCCTTCGGGAGGATAGACAATTGTCCGATCAGGGACAGGAAGGTCAAGTGCTCCAAGTGCACGATTCACTGCTACAGCCCCGCCATGCGCGAGAGGATCAGAGCGGTGATGAGGTACAGCGGACCGAGGATGATGCTCCATCCGGCGATGGCGCTCAGGCACCTGATGTCCTGATATCGGTTTTTCAATCGGATCGGCGGACGTCAGCCCCCATGCCGATGACCCGCTGAAGAATGTTATAATGAAAGTTCGCCGCCGGATGGCGGCATAAGTTGTTTTCAGGCCCTATTGCCTCTTATGTGAATGGCGAGGAAGACCACTCCCAGAACGATCGCTATGACGATCCAGATAAGCGCCCCCTGCATGACCTCATCGGTCTCAGGGATGCCGTAGTTGTCATAGGCGTCGTATATCGGATTGGTGCCGGTTCCGAAGGCGGTCTCCGGGAACGCTTCCGCATCGGTGAAGATCTCCACATCGACCGGCTCCCCGCCGGCGGCAAGGTCGAAGGCTCCGTCGCCGACCGTGAGCTGCTCCGATGCGATCTGTATGCTGGTCAGTCCGGAGCATCCTCTGAAGGCTCCGTCGCCGATGGCGTTGACCGTCACCGGGATGTGTACGTACGTGAGGTTCTCCGAGGATGCGAACGCTCCCGGGGAGATCGTGACGGTGCCCTCCGGGATCGAGAACTCTGTCCTCTCGGAGGCCTCCGGGAATCTCACCAGTGTCGCCAGGTCCTTCGAGTACAGGATCCCGTCCACTGCCGCATACGCGGTGCTGTCGTCGCTCACCGCGAAGGACCTCAGCGATGTGCAGCCGTCGAACGACATGTCCCCGACGTTCCTGAGGGATGCGGGCAGGGACACCGTCTCCAGTTCCGCGCAGTCCTCGAACGCGGTCCCGTCGATCTGCGTGACCCCCTCGGGCAGTGATATGGATGTTAAGGCGGTCATCGAGAACGCGTTGGCCCCGATGGTCTCGAGGTCCCCTCCGTCCGCGAAGCTGATCGTGGTGAGATCGGAGCATCCGTTGAAAGTCCTCTCCGGGATCTCGTCGACATCCTTCTCGAGAGTGACGGCGGTCAGGGCGGTGCACGACTCGAACACCCCGGCACCCATGTTCCTGACGTACGGGACCACGACCTCAGTCAGACCCGACTCCGCGAACGCCCCGTCGCCGATGGTGGTGACGGAATCCGGTATCGTCACGCCGGTGAGGGAGACGCATCCGTGGAACGCCCTCTCCCCGATGTCCGAGGTCCTCGATGGGATCTCGACGGATGACAGGGATGTGCAGCTCTCGAAGACGCTGGCCCCTATCTCGGAGGAACCGGTGTTCCCCCAGGCGACAGTTGTCAGGGATGTGCATCCCATGAACATGGAGCTGCCGAGTTCCTCGAGGGATGTCGGGATCGTGACCTCCTCCAGTGCGGTGCAGCCCGAGAACACCCCGGACCCCACATCGGTGATGCCCGAGTTCATGGATACGGATGTCAGCGAGACGCAGTCCGCGAACGCGTCCGAACCTATGGTCCTCATCGACGTCGGCATGGTGACCGACTGGATCGAGGACCCCTCGAAGACGCTGGCCGCGATGGTGTTGACGTTGGCGGGGATATCCACGCTCGTCCCGGTGCTCCCGGCGGCATATGCAAACACGGTCCTGGCGTTGTCACCGAGGAGCATCGTTCCGGAGACCCTGAAGTGGTTGTTGTTGGATAGCGTGAAGGTAGTGAGGGAATCGCAGAGACTGAACGCCCCCGCGCCTATGTCGGCCACGTTCCTGGGGATCGTGACGGTCTCGACCTGGCTGCCCCTGAAGGCGTAGTCGTCTATCGACCTGGTGTCGGTCGGGATCGTGTACCTCTGGCCCTCCTTTCCGGCGGGATACTGCTTGAGGACGTCGTCATCGCTGAAGAGCACACCGCTCACCGATGTGAAGTCCCCGGATGCCTGTATGGCCGTCAGCGATGCGCAGTTCGAGAACGCATGGTAGTAGGAACTGAGGGATGCCGGCAGGGTCACCTCGGTTATCACGGGGTTGTCCGAGAAGGCGTCCGCTCCCAGATATGTGATACTGTCGGGAAGGTCGAGCGTCGCGATGGACAGGCCGTAGAACGCACGGGCCTCCACCCTGGTGACGGAGTCCGGTATGGTGACGGACGTCAGGTCCGAACCCATGAAGGCCTCTGACCCTATCGTCACGACCCTGTATGTGCGGTTGTCGTGGGTGACCTCCGACGGGATCGTGATTTCCGATGAAGCACCCTCCCATCCGATCACAGTAGCGTTGTTTCCGCTCGTGCTGTATACGATGCCTCCGTCGGTGAACTGCTCCGCATCAGAGTCCTCACCCACGAGGGCCACCGCCACCATGGCGATGACGGCGACGAGCGCGATTGCCTTGATCGTCGTGTTCATGAGAATCTGAACACCGTAATCGCTTGCCTGTTCTTAAATTGAAGGAAATCGTCCGTCGGTGAACTCTATGCAGTCGCGCCCGGCCTTCCTGGCCAGCCTCTCCGTGAGCATCCCCAGCTCCATGGACGCGGCGTAGACCACACCCATCGGGCAGAGGCATGTCGGCGTGAGAGGGTCCCTGACGCCCCGGCGGTTGACGATGCTGTCGCTGAAGTCGATGACGTCCATCTCCGTCATGCGGGTGAGCTTGGAGGCGTACATCCTCACGTTCTCGCAGTCCGAGTCTATCCTCACGTCCAGGTCACCGTCGTCGCGCCTGGTGACCTCTATGCGCATGCTCCTGTCGCAGGTGTTCATCCTGACGTTGACCACCGCCATGGGATCATCCCTTGGAATCTATGCGCTCTATGGCCCTGCCGATCCAGTCCCTTTCGGACAGGGCGTGCTGATGCATGTAGGAGCCGATGCAGTCGCCGCTGACGAGGCCGTCCATCCTGGAGCGGATGCCCTGACCCCTCGTGACGGAGAATCCGAAGACCGCGTCGTCGCGGGGGAACACGTCGGAGTAGTGGTACTCGTGTCCGCGGACGGTGCCGGCGAAGGCGGGATTGCCCTCTGTCGCGTCGGCGATCACGTAGGTCGGGCCGTGGCGGACGCCGGTCATCCTCGCCTCTGCGTCGAATATGCCGGCCATCCTGTGGACGTTCCCGTCCTTGTCGGTGATGCTCCTGCACATGGACATCAGACCGCCGCACTCGCCGATGACCATCCTGCCGTTGTCGGATTCGGCCTTCAGCCCCTCGAGGAAGTCGGTGTTCGATGACAGCTGCTCCGCGTGGAGCTCGGGATATCCCCCTCCCAGATAGTACAGGTCGGCATCCGGCAGCGGGTCCCCGTCGGTCGGACGGAAGGTGGTGACCTCGAACCCGGAGGCCCTGAGGCACTCGATGTTCTCGGTGTAGTAGAAGCAGTATGAGTCGTCCATCGGGACGGCTGCCCTCAGACCGCAGTCCCTCTCGGTGTACGGAGACGACGTGGGAAGGTCGGAGGGGCTCGACTCGGCGATGTCCAAGACCCTGTCCAGGTCGATCGGGTCTGTGAGCTCCTGCAGCGGCGTTATCTCCCTCTCGGCGAAACTCCTCAGGGTCTTGAGTCCGAGATATCTCTGCTCCAGCGCTTTGTCGGGGTTCTTGGGGATCATGCCCACGAGCTGGACGTCGGGACAGTACCTCTCCATGGCCGTGCGCAGCTTATCGGAATGCTGCCTTCCGGAGACGTTGTTCAGGATCACGCCGGCGATGTTGACGTCCGGGTCGAACGACCTGAACCCGTTGACGATGGCGGCCGCGCTGCGGGTGAGCGAACGCGCATCCACGATGACGATCACCGGGAAACCGAGGAGCTTGGCCAGGTATGCGGTGGAGCCGACGTCGTCGTCCCCCCTCAGACCCTCGAACAGGCCCCTGACCCCCTCGATGACGCATATGTCCGCATCCCTGGACGCGTATCCGACCAGGTTCCGGATGGTGGAGTCGTCCATGAGGAAGGAATCGAGGTTCCTGGACCTCCTGCCGGTGGCGGCGGTGTGGTACATGGGGTCGATGAAATCCGGTCCGGCCTTGAACGCCTGGACCCTCATGGACTTCGACAGCCTGGACATCAGACCGGTCGTTATCGACGTCTTCCCGACACCGCTGCCGGTCCCGGCCAGGACGACCCCCTTCATTCCAACATCTCCCTCAGCGTGTCCGCCGTCTCCAGAGGCACTATCGAGTGCGCGCCCATGACCATGGTGTGGGACGAGATCTCCCCGACCGCCCACTCGCAGCCCTGGTTCAGGTAGTTGGCGAGCTGCCTCGGCTGGTCGGTGATCAGGATGTCATCGCCTCCGTATCCCGGTATGGCATGGCAAATGCCCAGGATGATGGTGAGGTCGGGATGGAAATCGCCAATGGCTGCCCTCATCTTGTCCCCGACGATGGCGTATTCGTCGAGTCCGCCGATCAGCCTGTCGATGCGGACCCCCTTGGACTCGAGGTCGGCGGAAATCTCAGCGCAGTAGTTCCTGATCCTGGGAAGCCCCTTCCCGGGATCCATGTTGGCGATGAACAGCGTCTCCCCTCCGAGCCTCTTCCTAGCACGGTCGACGGCCTCGAACATGTCTGCGAAACGGAACGCCAGCTCCTTCTTCGCGTCCATGACGACGGCGACCCTGCCGCCCTGGGAGAGGACGTCGACTATCCTCCTGCATACGTGCATCTTGGTGGGGCTGACGGCGGGCTTTATGTAGTCCTTCGACGCCATGCCCACGTTCTTCTCCAGACGGGTGGCGGCCTTCATGAGCGAGATCTGGCGGTCGCATTCCTCCGGATCTATGATGCCGGCGTCCCTTCCAGCCTCCAGCGCCTTGATGGCGCCGCGGGTGTTGTCGCCCATGCATCCGTGGCAGTCCACCGGGAACACGTTGGCGTCGATTCCGACGCGCTTGATGGACTTGGACATGTCCTCTCCGATGATCATGCTGGCGCATGTCCCGACCACTGCCACCGTCTTCGGGTGGAACTTCTCCTCCACCTGCTTCAGCGTGTTGATCAGGGGCTCCTCCCCTCCGAACACCAGGTCGTTGTCCCTCATACCCGAGGTCACCACCCTGACGTCGGCGTCCTCCAGCGGCCTGGAGGCCATGAAGCTGCATCCCGCGGGACCGTGCTCGACGATGACGTCGACGTCCATGTCGCGTAGCGTGTACATGGCCGCGACGATGGGGTTCGGACGGGGATGAATGACGTTCCTCACTGGTACGCCTCCTTGACGAACTCGATCAGCAGCCTCACGTCCGACGGAATCTCCGGCCTCTCGCCGTCGCCCCTGGTGATGACCATGGGCACCCCGTACTCCGAGACGACCCTCTCGATCTGCTCCCTGTCCAGCTTGTCGCAGACCTTCCTGCTGACCGGGTCCAGAAGGATCATCGCACCGTCGAGAACGTCCATCTCCCTAAGGCACTCGAGCGTCCTTCCGATGGAGATGTGGGATATGCCGGGATTCCTCTCGCGGATGACCGTCATGTCCCCCTCCCTTGTGATGATGCCCCTGCCCGGGACGCCCTTGAAGGTCTCCAGGCTCCTGAGGACGGATTCCCTCGGGACACCCATCCTGTGGCAGACCTCCAGGGCCAGGTCCATCGCCCCGATGTACTCGGTCGCGATGTACGATCCGTCGAGGGTTATCTCTGAGACCCCGTCGTAGTCCACCTCGATCCTCAGACCCTCCCCGAGCCTGGGTCCAGAGACCACCCTGACCCTGCCGCCGTATGTGTCGAGGCGGTCGCAGTACTGCTCCCAGAACTCCCTCTCGTCCGCGGGGACGATGTTCGTCCCCCTGTCCGTGAAGACGTCCCTCTTGGCCTCGGAGGCCCTGAACGTGTTCTTGGCGATGCCGTAGTCCTCCACCAGGTTGGTGATGCATGCTATGTCGGCCCTTCCGGAGCCGCCCAGCGAGACCTCGCAGACCACGACGTCGTAGTTCCCCGCCGCCAGGGTCATCAGGTACGGCGGGGCTATGCTGACCTTCCTCTCGATGTGATGGCCCTCCGGAGTCCATGGCCCCTCGCCCCTCGA
>CAZLMR010000003.1:0-21584 GCA_964560575.1 uncultured Methanomassiliicoccales archaeon
AGCTGTTGACCTGCTTGGAGATCATCGCGGTCTGGGCGATGAGCTTCAGGAGCTCGTCGTCATCGATGGAGACCTTCATGGAGACGTTCTTGAGGACCTCCTGGGCCTTCTCGTTGGCGAGCCTGTATCCGGCGGTGATGATCGTGGGGTGGACGTTGGCGTCGATCAGGTCGGTGGCCTTCTTGAGGAGCTCTCCGGCGAGGATGACGCTGGTGGTGGTTCCGTCCCCTACCTCTGCATCCTGGGTCTTGGCGACCTCGACGAGCATCTTGGCAGCGGGGTGCTGGACGTCCATCTCCTTGAGGATGGTCACACCGTCGTTGGTGATGACGACGTCGCCGACGGAGTCGACGAGCATCTTGTCCATTCCCCTGGGTCCGAGGCTGCTCTTGACAGCGTTGGAGATTGCCATGGCGGCCTGGATGTTGTTGAACTGAGCGTCTTTGCCTTTGTCCCTCTTGGTTCCTTCCCTAAGGATGATGACTGGGGCGTTACCCATTCCCATTTTTATTCCTCCAAATGTTCCTTGATTGGAATACTGAGACGGCTTTATGTTAGAACTTCTATATAAGGTTAATCAGTCTAACGACAGTCTGCGCGATACATAGCATATAGAGAAGACAGATATGCGTGGAAGCTTCGGATGGCCCGCACCGCGCCTCACATGGCATGGTGACCCCGCCGGGGATCGAACCCGGGTTGTCGGTTCCGAAGGCCGACAGGATATCCCCTACCCCACGGGGCCCGTCTGCTCGTACATACAGGACCGATAAAGACGTTTGTATCGGGGGTTCCGCGAAGCAACCCTTTAACGTGTGTGGGCGGATTCGGCCCGCATGTCAAAGGTGATCCTGAACCACGGAGCTGGAGGGGAGCTCATGCAGGAGTTCCTGTCCAAGCACATCACGAACCACTTCCCGACCATGAACGCAGAGGTCCCGCTCGACTCGATGGACGACTCCGCCGTCGTCGACGATGTGGTCTTCACCATAGACGGGCACACCGTCAAGCCCCTGTTCTTCCCCGGAGGGGACATAGGGAAGATCTCCGTGGCCGGCACCGTGAACGACATATCCGTCATGGGCGCGTCCCCTCTGGCACTGGCCTGCTCGGTCATCATGGAGGAGGGCCTTGACATAGACGTTGTCGACAGGGTCATGGACTCCATGGGCAGGACGGCCGCCGGATGCGGGGTACCCATAGCCACCGGCGACACCAAGGTCGTCGAGTCCGGCGCTGTGGACCAGATGGTGATGTCCACTTCGGCCATCGGGAAGCGCTCACCGTACCTCGACTCGGACCTCGCCAAGGCCGCCGAGTACAGGAAGGTGGAGAACAGATGGTGCACGGACTCCAGCGTCAGGCCCGGGGATGCCATCATCGTGTCTGGATACATGGGCGATCACGGGATAGCGCTGCTGTCGTTCCGCGAGGGCTACGGCTTCGAGAGTGAGGTCCAGAGCGACGTGGCCCCGCTGAACAAGATGATCGCCGAGGGTCTGAAGGCCGGAGGGATCGTCGCCATGAAGGACCCCACCCGCGGAGGCCTGGCGAACACCCTCAACGAATGGTGCTCCAAGTCCCACATCGGCATGGACATCGACTACTCGGCCATCCCGCTCAGGGACGGCGTGGTCAACGCCTGCGACCTGCTGGGAATCGATCCCCTCAGCATTGGAAACGAGGGGAAGTGCGTTATCGGCGTCGTGCCGGAGATGGCGGACGAGGTCCTGAAGGCTATCAGGCGCACGCCGGAGGGCAAGGACGCTGCCATAATCGGACATGCTGTCGACGGTCCCGAGCGCGTGGTCCTGAGGACGGAGGTCGGCGGCAAGAGGATCCTGGAGGCCCCTGCCGGAGACCCGGTCCCGAGGATCTGCTGATATCGGCGGGGGAGACCCCGCCCTCAAACCCCATATGGAGCCGGCTGTTCAGAGCTCGTCGTACTTCAGATTCCTTCCCCTGCTCTTCTCCACAGGATACTTCTCGGCGTCTATCCCGATCTTGCGGACCAGCTCCGAGTAGAGGTCTATCCCGTTCGTCTGCGCGAACCTCAGTACGAAGTACAGGACGTCGGATAGCTCCTCCTTCACGTGGGCGGAGCGGACGGGATCCGACATTATGCTGTCAATGTCCCCAGGCGATTTGAACCTGAAGATGTCCAGGAGCTCGGATGACTCGGTGACCATGCCTATGGCCAGATCCTTCGGGTTGTGGTACTGGTCCCAGTCGCGCTCCTCGCAGAATTCGCGCACCAGATCCTTCATCTGAGACACGGTGGCTTCGGAATCGTCCATGTTCCACTGATGTCGGCATCGGAAATAATCGTTGCCCGACCTGTTATATCCCCTGCCGTCCCTATCCCCCGACGGTGGTTTCCACATGAAGGTAACGAGCAGCGCCATAAAAGACGGCTGGATCCAGGACAGATACGGATGCAAGGGGGATGTGGTCGTCAACGGGATGCCGGGACTCTCCATCCCGTTCGAGATAACCGACGCGCCCGATGGCACCCAGAGCTATGCAGTCATCTTCGACGACTACGACGCCGTCCCCGTATGCGGATTCGACTGGCTCCACTGGACGATCAGCGACCTCAGAAGGACGTCCGTGGCCGAGGGCGAATCCCACAACTCCCCGGACTTCACCGAGGGGTGCAACAGCTGGCACAGCGTCGCCGGAGAGAACACCGTGGAGCAGGCCACAGGATACGGCGGACCGGCTCCGCCTGACAAGGAGCACAGGTACACCCTGAAGGTCTACGCCCTGGACACGGTGCTGGACCTGAAGAGGGGATTCAGGCTGAACGAGCTCTACTTCGCCATGCAGGGTCATGTGCTGGCACATGCCAAGGTCATCGGGAAGTACGCTCCGGAATGATGGACCCGGACGTTAGGGGGCGGGTCGACCGCCTCCTCCAGTCATATTCCGTCTACTACGACGTGGAGGGATGCGACGAATGGGACCTGGTCGCAAGGGCCAGCTTCCATTCGCGCGGAGAGAAGTACCTGCTGACGAGGAGCGTCAACCTCTGGTCGGTGGAGGACAACGAGTACGTATTCGTCTACGCCGGGGACCACCTCGGCCCGGATGACCTGGAACGTGCCATCAGGATGTCCAGTGAATCAGGTTTGAGTATGATCAAACCTAGTTCCGAACATCGTTCCTCCATGATAACAACCATCTTAATATACAGAAGCATAGACAAATGTTGTTCGAAACATATTAAAGCTTACAGAGAGCATCGGGACTTCGGCTTCATGCTGAGAGGCTGGATGGACCACCGCGTCGCAGCCCTGGAGACATCCACTTCCATGGTCGTCTCCAACCGCACGGGCAGGGACGTCGCGAGGAACCTCGGCACTGTTGCCGGAACCTCGACTCCGTGATACCCGTGAACGGCGCACTGCTACTTATTGTATCCATAATAGTCCTGATCCTCGGCTACGCACTCTACGGGCGGTGGCTGGCGAAGAAATGGGGCATCGACCCGTCCAGGGAGACTCCCGCACACACCGAGTACGACGGTGTGGACTTCGTCCCTGCGAAACCGTCTGTACTGCTGGGCCACCATTTCTCGTCCATCGCGGGCGCAGGCCCGATCACGGGTCCGATCCAGGCGGCGGTCTTCGGATGGCTCCCTGTGACGCTATGGGTCCTGATCGGAGGACTGTTCTTCGGAGCCGTCCACGACTTCGGTTCGATGTTCGCATCGGTCAGGAACAAGGGCAGGTCCATCGGCGAGATCATCTCTGAGAGCATGGGGCCCAGGGCGAAGAAGCTGTTCATCATATTCGCCTACCTGACCCTCATCCTGGTGATAGCCGCGTTCGCGTCGATCGTGGCGGACACCTTCGACGGCACCACCTCCGATCCATCGCAGAACCTGACTAACGGTGTTGCGGCCAGCATCTCCATGCTGTTCATCGTGGCGGCGGTCGTCCTGGGGGTCCTGATGAACAGGTTCAGGCTCTCGGCCGTGTCCAGCGCCGTCGTCGCAATCGCCATCCTCCTGGTGTGCGTGGTCATCGGAATGAACTATCCGATCTACATCCCCGGGGACATCTGGATCTGGATTCTGGCGCTGTACATCATGGTGGCCGCGATCGTTCCGGTATGGATCCTGCTCCAACCCCGCGACTATCTGTGCTCGTTCCTTCTGTACGGCGTCACAGGAGCAGCCATCGTCGGGATCGTCCTCGCCAACCCGTCCCTGTCCCTTCCGGGCTTCACCTCCTTCGAGACCAGCCTCGGATACCTGTTCCCGGCCCTGTTCATCACCGTAGCCTGCGGAGCCATCTCGGGATTCCACAGCCTGGTGGCGTCGGGAACGACGGCCAAGCAGATCGACAACGAGCGCCACATCCTGCCCATCGGATACGGCGGAATGCTGATAGAATGCGTGATCGCCATCATCGCGCTAATCTGCGTCGGCATACTGTACGCCGACGGGAACATGCCAGACGGCACCCCCACGCAGATATTCGCCGAGGGCATCTCGTCCATGCTCTCATCCATCGGCCTGCAGAGCTATGAGGCCACCACGTACAGCCTCGTGATCCTGGCCGTCTCCGCATTCGCGCTCACTTCCCTGGACACCGCCACGCGTCTCGCCCGCTTCATGCTCCAGGAGTTCTTCCTCGAGAAGGACCAGAAGCCTTCTGACCTCCAGGGCCCCAAGCGCATCATCACCCACCCGGTCGTCGCCACCGTGGTGACGGTCGTCCTCGGGATGGCCCTCGCCACAGTGGGGTACGAGAAGGTTTGGGGACTGTTCGGCGCCGCCAACCAGCTTCTCGCCGTGCTGGCCCTGCTCGCAGTGTGCGCCTGGCTCGGCAACATCGGGAAGAACAACAGGATGATCTACATCCCCATGATGTTCATGCTCGCCGCGACGCTGACCTCGCTCCTGTTCACCATGGGAGGACGCATCGGCGACCTGGCGGCCGGATTCGACGGCGTGGCGGCCGCGCAGCTGGTGATCTCGGCGCTCCTGTTCGTCCTGGCGGTGTTCCTGATGGTCGAAGGGCTTAGGACGCTGAACGCCCAGAGGCGGATGAGGCTCTCGGAGGGCGCGTGAACGGCTCCGCGCCGTTCATATAGGGCGCGCGCATTGCTTCGAACGAGGTCATCAACCCATGGTAACTTTCCTGCCATTCCCCGGACTTAGGCCGAACATCAAGGCCGGCGAGCACGTCGGCGACCGCATATCCCCGCCTTACGACGTGATCGGACCTGACTATCTGAAGGACCTTCAGTCCCGTCCTCACAACGTGACCAGGCTCACCCTCAACCCCGACGCCGACAAGAGGTACCACGGGGCCAGGAAAGAGCTTGAGCAGTGGATCTCCGACAGCGCCTTGAAGCAGGACACGGACTCGTTCTACGTCTATGAGCAGACCTTCGATGACAACGGCACGACTCGCGTCCGCAGGGGCATCGTCGGCATACTCAGGACGGAGAGGTACGAGGACGGCAACATCATCCCCCACGAGGAGACGTTCTCAAAGGTGAAGGCGGACCGCCTGAACCTCCTCAGGGACATGGAATGCCACCTGGAATCCATCTTCGGGATCTACCAGGGATTCACGCCGGAGCTGAACAAGGCCATAAGGGACTCCGAGTCCCTCGTGTACAGGTATGTGGACTCCGACGGTGTCGAGCACAGGTACAACAAGCTCTCCGACCCCGAGATCACGAAGAAGATCACGGAGCAGCTGAAGGACCAGAAGATGCTCATCGCAGACGGTCACCACAGGTACGAGACGGCCCTCAACTACGCCCTCGAGAACCCGGACGACGAGAAGAAGCAGTTCGTCCTGGCCACGCTCGTTGCCGCCGACGACGAGGGACTGGTGATCTGGCCCACCCACAGGCTCGTGGACGCGGGGGACATCTCGGAAAGGAACGCAATCAAGGGGATCTCCAAGGCCATGACCCTGACGGAAACCAGCCGTGATGACATGGTCGCAGGACTGAAGGACCACATGATGGGACTCGTGTTCAAATCAGGCGCATGCTACTTCGCCGACTACGACGGAGGGGACGACCCTATGTGGACCCTGGACACATACGTCGCACAGGAGAAGATCCTGAAGGGCGTCTTCAAATCGGACGAGGGCAAGGCGGAGGTGTCGTACGATGCGGAGCTGCCTTCGGTTCTGAAGAAGATGGACGGGAAGCAGCACGACCTGGCCATCGTCCTCAACAATCCCAGCCTCCAGAAGATCTGGGACCTTTCCATGATCGGCAAGCGCATGCCCAAGAAGACGACGTTCTTCTTCCCGAAGATCTGGTCGGGATTCGTCTTCTACAAGATGTTCTGAACCTACGGGAGGGGCGCTCCCTCCCCCTTTCTCAAATCCCGGCACCCGGACCAATGGCTGTACGATCGGCTTGATCGGGAATCGTGCATGACGGGACGTGTCCTCGGACAACGTGCATGATGATGGGATAAAAATGAGATGGAGCCGCCGATGGGAATCGAACCCACGACCTACGCCTTACCAAGGCGTCGCTATACCCCTTAGCCACGGCGGCAGTGTGTAGGGATGCGTATTGGCACCCTGTTGATAAAGGTTACTGTCCACTCGGTCCGGGAAAAGATTCGGGACAGGCCCCGGCGATGGTGTCTCACCAACAAAATGTATATAAGTATACATTAATGAACATGCGATTTGATGTTCGGCGACCGCCAACCCACCGGAGGGAACCAGACCCGCGACAGCTTCAGCGGGAAGAGGGGATTCATCCTCGCCAGCATAGGCTCCGCTGTCGGGATGGGGAACATCTGGCGTTTCCCGGCGATGGTGTCGCTATGGGGCGGCATGACGTTCATCATCCCCTATCTGATATTCGTGGTCCTGATCTCCGCATCCGGCGTGATAGGCGAGTTCGCTCTCGGCCGTGCGGCGGGCGCGGGACCCAGCGGCGCCTTCGGGATGTGCACCGAACGCCGCTACGGGAACAGGAAGATCGGAGAGCGCATAGGCCTCATACCGGTCATAGGGTCGCTGGCCCTGGCGATAGGATACACCTGCGTGGTCGCCTGGATAATCAAGTACACGTACATGGCGTTCAGCGGGGACCTGTTCGGGATGGGTCAGGACATGGATGTCATATCTGGGACCTTCAACGACACGGCGAGCGCATGGGGCGCCAACGGATGGGTGATAGTCGCCATCGTGGCCACGCTCGTCATCATGTCGTTGGGAGTGTCGAGAGGCATAGAGAAGGCCAACAACATCCTCATGCCCGTACTGTTCGTGCTCCTCATCGGTCTGGCGATATACGTGGGCACCCTGCCCGGAGCGTCCGCGGGATACAGCTACATCCTCACGATCGACTTCGACCTGCTGGCCAACCCGCTCGTATGGATATTCGCGTTTGGACAGGCGTTCTTCTCCCTTTCAGTAGCCGGTAACGGGAGCGTGATCTACGGCTCCTACTTCAAGAAGAACGAATCGATCCCCAGTGCCGCGTTCTACGTCGCCCTCTTCGACACCATCTCGGCGTTCCTGGCGGCGATGGTCATCATCCCCGCCATGGCAGCCGGCGGCGCGGAACTCAATGAGGGCGGACCGGGCCTGATGTTCGTCTACATCGTCAACGTGTTCAACGGCATGGCGGGCGGACAGATCATCGGGATAGTGTTCTTCGTCAGCGTCCTGTTCGCCGGCATGGCGTCCATCGTCAATCTGTACGAGGCTCCGGTGTCGTTCCTGCAGGAGAGGTTCGGCGCAGGACGCGTCAAGGCCACAGTGGCCATGCTGGTCATCGGCGGCGTGGTCGCACTATGCATCCAATCCATCGTATCGCCGTGGATGGACGGCGTGTCCATCTACGTGTGCCCTCTGGGCGCCCTCCTGGCGGCCGTGATGTTCTTCTGGATCGCAGGTAGCGACTTCGCCCTGGAGAACGTCAACGAGGGTGCCAGAAGGCCGGTGGGCAGGTGGTTCATACCACTGGGCAGGTACGCCTACTGCGCCCTCACGCTCGTGGCGTTGGTCGCCGGCGCACTGCTCGGCGGAATCGGATGAACCCCGGCCCGTAGGCCGGGTAAATGATGTTTTCAGTCGGACTCCCCGCCATGGATGCGGCGGAGGAACCTCGGACCCTTCCAGCTCCAGTCACCCATCAGATGCATGAGGGCCGGGACCACATACGGGACCACGAGCAGCGAATCCACGAGGATCGCGAATCCGAGCGCGAATCCGATCTCCTGCAGCATAGTGGAACCGGACATCAGCAGTGTCAGGAACGTGCCGCCCATTATGAGCCCGCAGAGGGTGATTATCCCTCCCGACCTGGCCAGGGCATCGCGTATCGCGTCGTCGTTGGAGAATCCTCTGACCTTCCCCTCCCTTATGCGGGTGGTCAGAAGGATGTCGTAATCCATGCCGAGTCCGAGACATATCACGAACAGGACGATCGGGACTATCCAGACGACCTCCGCGCCCAATGCTTGGGCGAAGACCAACTGCAGCATCCCCAGGGTCCAGACGACGCTCATCATGATCGTGGCGAGCGACCTGACCGGAGTCAGATACGAACCGAGGACCAGGAGCAGCAGGATGTAGATCAGCACCATGACGCCCACCTCGATCCATGAGAACTCCGAATCGACCACGTCTGAGATGTCGTACAGGATCGCGGGGGTGCCGACGACCCATGTGTCCGCCATCCATCCCATCTCTTCAGAGTACCCGCGGAGAGCATCCCTGGCGAGCGCCACAGAGTCCATGGACCTCTGGGACATCGGCTCGTCCCCGACGATGATCATCATCTGGACGTACCTTCCGTCGGTGGACACCAAACCGGCGCTGATGTTGACGGAATAGTCGAGCAGCGATGACACCGGCACCGAGACCGCCTCCGAAAGCGGCAGCATTGTGTCGGGGGTCAGCCCCCACCCGTACGAACCGAAGAACCCTTCCAGGGCCCTGCCGACGACATCCGGCAGCTGGGATACCACCGCCCTGTTGACCATCTCCGGAGTCACGGCCCCTTCTGGAAGCATGCTGGACAGGTTCCCGTATGCGGCGGAGTACAGTGCGGACCAGGACACGGGGCCGAGCACATAGCTCACGTTGTCGTCATTCGCCGCGAGACCGGACTGGATCGAGGACAGGTCGCCGAGACGTGACACGGCATCCGGAGTCCATTGGAGCGTGCCCAGGCCCCCTCCCAGGGATGTGACGTCGGCTATCGGTGACCGCATCTCGATCAGCGCGTATGTGGGCATCAGCATTCCGCCATCCGTGCTGGAGGTTATCGCGTCGACACCATCCTTGGCCTCGGAGTCCGGCATGACGCTTATCATGTCGAAGGAGTCCTCCGATGTCACTGCGACGTACGCCATCGGCACCGTGACGAGGATCGCCACCGCGACGATGGCCTTGGCGTGCTTCACCGAGAACCCTCCTGCCCAGGAGAAGTACCTCCTGCCCAGATCGGTGAGCCTGCCGTAGAGCCCCGATCCGGACGTCTCCATGCGCCTGTAGAATCCCATGTCCCTGGGCCAGAAGACCCTGTCGCCGACTATCGCCAGCACCGCGGGGATGAGCGTGAGCGCAGCCAGCATCGCAAGGACGATTCCGAGTGCGAGTACTACTGCCATCGTGGATACGAGCTCGTAGGAGCACAGGGACATGACCGCGAATCCAATGATGACCGCGAGACCGGATGTGAAAACCGATTCTCCGGCCCATTTGATGGCCTCAGTCAGCGCCTCGTCCTTCTCCTTGCCTGACCTGCGCTCCTCCCTGTACCTCGATATTATGAACACGGAGTAATCGCATCCCGCGCCCAGCATCGAAACCAGGACGATCACACGGGTGATGTAGAATATGTCGAACAGACTGCCTAGTGCGAACGTCAGCGCCAGGATTATGCCGTAGGCGGTGCCGACGACCAGTGGCGGGACGGCTGCTGTCACCAAGGTGCAGAAGAACAGCCCGAGCAGGACGAAGATCAGGACGATCGATATGGGATCGATCATCGCCATGTCGTCGTTGGCGCCCTGCAGCGTGTCATAGGCGATCGGAACGGAGCCGGTGACGTATGACTTCATGTCTCCCAGACCGGCAGCCGACTTCGCATCTGATACCACGGACCTCAGGTTGCCGACCTCGTCCATCGCGGACAGCCCGTCGGCGAACGAGAACGCGACCATCATGACGCCGGACCCCGTGTCGGAGTCCCCGTACGAGCCAAGGACCGTCATCCCCACCCTGTCGCCGTAACGCTTCTGCAGGGCGTCGGACAACACGCCGGAGTCTATCAGTCCCTTCTCGACCTCGGACAGCTCGGCCTCGGAGGCGTATGGGATCACGAGGACCGTGTCGGTGCTCAACCCGCCTTCGAAATACTCATCGACGATGCCCTGCCCCTCCGATGACTCGGAGTCGAAGCCGCCCATGGACGTCATGTCGTAGTTCAGGACGTCCCCTACTTGGGCGGCGAACGGCAGAGCGACCAGAAGTGCCACCAGCCACACGGCTATGATGGCCTTCGGGTGCTTCAGCACATGCTTCGAATACGTTTCGAACATGGAAATCACTTTAGAGCATGCTCAAAACTATGATATTTAAATTATTTGATTACGCTCAAGTTTTCTTTTCGTAACTGGGCGAAGCTTCGACTTCGGGCGAAACAGTCCGAAAAGAGCATAAATCACAATAACGTAGAATTCCCGATACCATGGGGGCCGATGCTACTCCGGACAAGCCTCTGACGAAGAGGGCCAGACGCACAGAGGAGATGCGCAGACGCATCCTGGACGCATCCCTCAGACTGTTCATCCAGCAGGGGTATGAGAAGACCACCACCCGTCAGATCCTGAACGAGGTGGGGATACTGAACGGCAGCCTCTACAACATATACTCCAGCAAGGAGGAGATCTTCTCGGACATCGTGATGATGGCGCTGGAGGACGCCGTGAGACAGACCCCGGGATTCGTCCCCGCGGAGACGCCTCCCTGCCTGAAGCTCGGATTCTTCCTCAACGCTCAGATCTACATGTCGGCCAGATCCCCGCGCATCGCCGAGCTCCTCATGATGGCATACAAGCACTGGGACATCCACAACAGGGCGACCGGGGCCCTGAGGGAATGGCTGGAGAGCATAGATCATGACAATTCCCTCCGCTCCGATTCCCCGGACTTCATGCTGAGGCTGGAAGCATGCATGGCCATGACCGGGACGTACGTGGAGCGCCTGTACAGGGCCCCCGACACAATGGACCCCCTGGACGCCATGCCCATCATCATCAACACCGTGTCGAACATCATGGGCCTGGAGTTCAGGACCAATCGCGAGGAGATCTCCAGATTCATAGATGTGCTCGGAGACAGGGAGTACGAGATCTGCGGGATACCTCTCCAATAATTTTATTTCGGACACCCCGCAATCATGTCCGCATGAAGAAAGAGATGAGTTCCTTCGACGTCCGCTCGATCGTCACCGAGATGGCGGTCCTCGAGGGCGGACACATGGACAAGATCTACCACTGGGGAGCGGGGAATGTCCTGTTCAGGATCAACGTCCAGGGCGAGGGCAAGAAGGAACTCTTCTTCAAGGACAAGAAGTGGCTGTACTGCCCCTCCGTGAAACCCGAGACGACGACGCTGCCCACATCGTTCGCATCCTTCCTCAGGAAGTACATCGACAACGCCCGTGTCGGTAAAGTCAGGCAGATAGGGTTCGACCGTATCGTCGAGATGGAGCTCTCGAAGTCTGACGGGGACTACAGACTGATCTTCGAGATGTTCGGCGGGGGCAACGTCCTGCTCGTGAAGGACGGGACCATCTTGAACTGCCTCATCCAGAAGACCTGGAAGGACAGGAAGACCCGCCCCGGGGAGCCGTACCTCATGCCCAAGACCAGGTTCGACCCCACTGAATCCTCGGAGGAGGACTTCCTCAGGTCGTTCAGATCGTCTGACTCGGACTGCGTCAGGACCTTGGCCACATCCGTGAACCTGGGCGGACAGTACGCCGAGGAGGTCTGCAGGCGCGTTGGCATCGACAAGTCCACCCCGGCCTCGCAGGTGGACGACGCCACCGTCGCGGGCATGTACGACGCGATGAGAGTCATCGTCAACCATGTGGTCGCCGACCCGCAGCCCACCGCATTCCTCAAGGACGGGCAGATCGAGGACCTCGCCCCCATAGACATGCTGTCCCACTCCGACCTGGAGAAGCAGAGCTACGACTCCATGTCCAAGCTTATCGACGCGTTCCTGCAGCAGATCGCCGAGGAGGAAGAGGAGGCCTTCGTGGACCCCAGGGTCGAGAAGCTCAACAAGAGGATCGCCAAGCAGGAGGAGACCCTGGAGGAATACAAAGAACAGTGCGAGATCTACCGCAGGAAGGCCGAGGCCCTCTACACCGACTACGCAAAGGTCAGCGAGCTCCTGACGGTGCTGCTCGAGCAGTCCTCCAAGCTCACATGGGAGAAGCTCAAAGAGGGGGCATCGAAGATCCCGTTCGTCACATCAATCGACCCCTCGAAGAACCTCGTCACGGGGAACTTCGCCGGGGAGACCGTCACACTCGACTACACCAAGAACCTGGACGCCAACGCCTCCGACCTGTACCAGAAGGGCAAGGCCGTGGGAGAGAAGGCGAAGAACGCCGAAGCCGCCCTGAATGAAAGTAAAGCTGAACTGGCCAAGCTCGAGAAGGGCATCGCCAAGGTCAAGGCGGAGATGGCAGGTAAGGCCCAGCCGACGAAGCAGTTCTGGTTCGAGAGGTACAAGTGGTTCATAACCTCCGGCGGAAGGCTCGTCATCGCCGGCAGGGATGCGCACACGAACGACAACGTCGTGAAGAAGCACCTGAAGGACGGCGACCTCTATGCGCACGCCGATGTGCACGGTGCTCCATCCGTCATCATAAAGGACGGGGCGAAGGCCTCGGAGGCGGAGCTCAGGGAGGCATGCCTGTTCGCTCTTGCACAGTCGAAGTCGTGGATCGCCGCCCTGGCGGAGGGAACCGCGTTCTGGGCGTATCCGGACCAGGTCAGCAAGACCCCGAACCCCGGAGAGTTCGTCCCCCGTGGAGCGTTCATCATCCGCGGGAAGAGGAACTACGAGCACCATCTCCCACTGGAACTGGCCGTCGGAGAGGTGTACTATCAGAACGCCAGGAAGGTCATGTGCGGGCCCGTGGACTGCTTCAAGAGCTCCGAGAGGTACTTCGTTATCCGCCCGGGGAAGAAGACTGGGCGCATGTCCAACGAGATGGCGAAGCGCTTCTACGTCCCCGAGGAGGAGATATCCAGGATCCTTCCGCCCGGAGACGTGGTCATAGTCAGAGAGGTCTGGCCGAAGCCTGAGGATACCGATTCCGACTGAAGGACTATATAGTCATGACAAGGATTCGGGCCGATTTTTGAGTGCTCTCAAACATGCTGAAAAGAGGGGTCGAACCCCCTCTTTCAGTTGTCATTCCGCAATGCTTCGCCTCGATTTGAAGCGTCCAGAGGCATCTGTTTTAAGTGGCGATGAGTACGACCTTCCGCAGCAAGAAGGCTGCATGTGATGCACATGACAGATGTAAAGTCAAAGATCAACATCATCGGCATCCTGGGAATCCTGGGTGCGATCCTGATGATCATCTGTGTCTTCCTCGAATGGGGATCCATCGAAATGGCAATTCTAGGTGAGTCGGGAACATACGCGTTCAGCGGATGGGACCTGTATTCCGACAAGGCGATCGTCAGCGCATCGCTGCTGGGTCAGGACTATTCCATCAACCTCTCCGACCTGGAGCTGACTTCCTACAGCTATGTGCCGCTTGTGGCGCTGATCTGCGGAATCATCGGATTCATCGCGACGGTCCTTCCTGTGGCCAGCAGCGGGAGCAAGAACATCAACAAGATCTTCGGAGTCATCGCTCTCATCCTGGCCATCGTGTCCATCGTACTCATGGTCCTGTACATGACCGACCTCTCCTATGACGGAGGGTATGAGGGACTCGCCACCGCAACTGTCGGAGCCTCCTATGGAGTGTATATAGGAATCGTCGGTGCGGTCCTGATGGTCCTCGGCGGAATCGGAGACGTCGCGAGAAAGACGGAGTGAATATCCAACAATCAGGAGTGAAGAACCATATAGCTCAGACCATCATTCGGCGTTCGTTCAGAATGCACTCAAACCCTTCGCGGAAGGGGGGTCAGGCCCCCCGACCGCATCCTCTCATTACCATTTTCTTGTGAACGGATCCCCCTTTTGATGCAGTTTCTTTAAGACCTAATGCGTAACACGGATTCGCAGCGAAAACTGCATGTGATTCACATGACAGATGTAAAATCAATCAACTGGCTGGGCGTCATCGCCATCATCGGCGCCCTCCTCATGATCATCGGGGTGTTCGTCTCATGGGTCTCCATCGACCTCGGCATCTGGGGCGGGACGGAATCCGCCAGCGGATGGGAGGTCGCCACCGATGACGATGAGGGGATGTTCTCCTACAACTACGCTCCCCTGGTCGCCCTCGTCTGTGGTATAATCTCCCTGATCGCCATGATCGTCCCCATGGTCCTTCCAGCGAAGAACATAGGGAAGACGTTGGGAGCCGTCGGTCTGATCCTCGCCATAGTGGCGCTGATCCTCACGGCCCTGTTCTACAGCGACCTGGATAACGCCATGTACGGGATCGGAGAGTACCTCGACGTGGGTGCGGGAGTCTGGATAGTCATCGTCGGATCGGTCATCACGATCCTCGGTGGGATCATAGACATCGTCAAGAAGCCTGCGAAGCCGGAGCCGTCTGAGAATCCCGGAACTCCCGCTGAGAGCAGCGAGACCCACGAGGAATGAACAACCCGGATAAAACGGCCCTTCGGGGCCACATTCTTCATTTTTTAACAGTGACACCGTCTGAAGAAAAAAGATGGTGCCCGCGCCGGGATTCGAACCCGGGTCAAGAGATCCGCAATCTCACAGGATATCCAAGCTACCCCACGCGGGCAAAAGCTGCGGAAATTGTTAGATTAAGGCGTTTATGCCTCAGGGTGAGACAGGTAGCGGGTGATGTAACCGGCGATCCTGTTCCTCATTGTCACCGATGAGACATCCGTGAGTGTGCTCACCATCTCCTTGTTGGCCTCGAAGTCCTTGCTGAAGGCCTGAGGGTATTTTTCCAGGAGCTCGATAGACACTCTCTTGATGTAGGTGGGTCTGATTCTTCCCATATCATTCACCGAGTGAACCCGATTAAGGGTATGTCATATTTAAAGGTTGCAACAGAAACCAGCAAGCCGAGATAGTTGGGGAAATGCCGGGCCCGGTGAACGGGCCCGACGTTTGGAATCACTCTATGAGGGTCTGAATCCAGGCACGCTCCTCTTGCGTCAGCTCGCCGTCGACTGCGCATACGAGCATGCAGACCAGGACGATGTCATCCTTGAGATCCGGAGATATCAGTCCGAGAAGGTCGACTATGGCGTCCATGCTCTTCTTGTATCCGTCGGGCTTGTCCAGACCGTTGTCGTAGAAGAACTTCTGCGCATCCCCGTACCCCGTGTCCATCTCCAGCGTGAGATCGAGGATTGGTTTGATGAGCAGATACTCCTCCTCGGTCAGCTTCCCGTCAGCGGCGACGGAGCAGAGGACGAAATCCGTGTAGATCGCGACGCCGTCTAGTCCGTCGGCGGTGATGTCCACCAGCGAGGGGATGACCCTCATCGACTTCTCGGTCATCAGGTCGTTGTATGTGTCGTCGTCCAGGCGCTCGAGCACCTCGCAGAGTATGTTGAAGCTACCCATGCGTGTCCCACCGACACCCCTTTATAAAGACGACGGGAAGGATGGTTCGGTCGGCTGCGAATCATTCCTCTGCGGGACGGCCGCCGAGCAGTGTCCTGAGCGTCTCCATCTTCCACAACGGAATGTGACAGTACCCTTGCGGATTATTGTCGAGATACTTCTGATGGTACTCCTCGGCCGGGGACCAGAACGTCAGCGGCCCGGCCTCCACGTGGAACTCCGGATACCTCGGGGCCTCGGATTCGAATATCCCTCTGACGACCGGTTCATCCCCGGGATCCACCCAGTATACCCCCGTCTGATACTGCAGGCCGATATCGTTACCCTGTCTGCGCTCCTGCGTCGGATCTATCAGATACAGGAACCCGTGAACTAGATCGGACAGTGTGACCACATCCGGGTCGTAGTCGACCCTGACGGCCTCCCTGTATCCGAATCTGCCGGAGCACACGAGCATGTAGTCGGGGATGAAATGGGGATCGCCGTTGACGTAGCCGCACTCGGTCAAGATGATACCGGGCACGTCCTTCAGAGCCTTCTCCAGGCCCCAGAAGCATCCTCCGGCGAGGAATATCCTGCGAGCGCTCATTCGATCATCTGCCTGAGCCAGTCCCTCGCCTTCTCGGAAATGGTTCCGTCCACGGCGCAGACCATCATGCAGAGGAGGATCAGATCGTCCTTGAGCTTCGATGATACCGCACCCAGCATGTCGACGATCCCATCCATGGTGTCCTTGTACCCCTCGGACTGACTGAGGCCGGAGTCCTCGAAGTACTGCACCGCCTCCTCGAAGTTCGTATCCATCTCGAGCATCCTGTCCAGGACGGGCTTCGCCAGACGGAACTCCTCCTCGGTCAGCTTCCCGTCGGCGGCGACGGAGCAGAGCAGGAAATCGCAGTAGAGCGCGATGCAGTCGTCGGTGTCCTCCGAGAGCTCGCTGAAGGCGGCCAGGATCTCGACCGTCTTGGCGAGCATCAGATCGTTGTACGTGTCTGGGTCCATGTCCTCCAGGACCTTGCAGAGGGCTTCGAAACTGCTCATGGCGCTCCCACAGGAGACCTCCGATATAGACTATCCCCCAGGACGCTCTGAACATGCGGAAGGTCACTTCCTGCGAGGCTTGCCGCAGGACAGTTTGCCCTCTGGACAGGGACCCCTCACGCACGGCGGACCGGCATCCCTGAAGATCACGGGGGACACCTCGAGGCACAGCTCCAGCATCCTGTCGGCCATCTCGCGGATCTCCCATTGGGCCCTGTTGCAGCACCTGAGCGAGAAGAAGTGCAGCAGCTCGCGGGCGTTCATTGTGATCGTGATGTTTGTGGTGCATCCGTTCGGGAGCAGGTATCTGGCATCCTCGGCGGGAATGCCCATGGCCTCCAATCTCGAGTACGCGTCCCAGATCGCGGACATCGTCTCGTCGAATATGCGCTCGGCCTCCTCATCCGCCTCGACCGTATGGGGGGTGACGTATGTGGGGGATCTCATGGAGACGTACCTCTGGCTCTGCTGCGAGAAGGACGCCACCCTGTGCCTGACGAGCTGGTGGGTGAGCGCCCTGGAGACCCCCTCCACCGAGAAAGTGAACACTGCATGCTCGATGACGGAGTGGTGGCCCATCCCGACTATCCTCGACAGGACCTTGTCCGAATCTATGTCCTCGACTATCTCGAACGACGGGCGCTCGGAATAACATGAATTGCCGGCCGCGGCGCAGATAGCATCCGCGTTCTGTGTGTATGCCAGTAGCTTGACGATCATCGTTCCTCGTCCCCCTTCCAAACCATCGCCCTGACCTTGTCCATGCGCTCCCTGTCCCTGAGGTCGGCCAATCTGATCTTCCTTATGTCCGGGTCCTTCAGGAGCCTGCATATGCCCTCGACGTGCGCATCGCCGACCACCACGACCATGTTGGAGTACGTCTCCGAGGCCTTGTTGATCTGTTCGGCCATGTGGACGTTCCTCTCATCGATGAGCTTCCTCACCAAGGTGGGGTACTTCCTGCGCATGGCCTCTACGTAGCGCTCCTCGTCCTGGGCGAAGCTCGTCTGGACCTGCTCGACCTTGCGCTTCCCGCCTATGGAATCCGAGATCCCAGAAAGCTTGTAGCGGAATCTCTCCATCGGGGACATCTCGTCCCACATCTCGTTCAGGACCTGCATGGCGTTGGTGTCGATCGGCACGATCGCGGCGCCGGCCAGTCTCCCGGTGTTGATCGCCGCCAGGAACTCGCCTCCGACCTGGGTGTCGTACTCCTCGGACATCCTCTGCTGGTACTTGGCAGTCTGGCGGTAGATCGCGGACATCTCCTTCTCGCCCTGTGGCCTCACGCCTTCGTCCTGGGCCTTCATGAGGGAGTTGTAGCGGGACATGTCCAGCTCTATGAGCACGGCGTCCGGCCAGGTGTTCTTCACTATGAACGACACGGGCTCCGCCAGATTGAAGACGTGACCGGTGCCGATTATCGTGATCATCGGTCGGGAATGGGAGTCGGATATTAAGGCTGCTGGGCCGGCATACAGCATTAATACGGTCGATGCATCGATACAACCATGAGTGCCATATCCGTGAGCGGCCTCCGCAAATCCTACGGCGACTTCGAGGCCGTGAAAGGGATCTCGTTCGATGTCCCGGAGGGATCGTTCTTCGCCTTCCTGGGGCCGAACGGTGCCGGGAAATCCACGACCATCTCCGTGATATGCTCCCTTCTGCCACCCGATTCGGGCGAGGTCACGGTCTTCGGCAAGGATGTCTCCGATCCATCCGTGAAAAGGGAGATCGGAGTCGTGTTCCAGGATCCGATGATGGATGGGAGACTCACCGTGAGGGAAAACCTCTCGATCAGGGGCGGGATGTACGGTCTGTCCGGCGATGCCCTGGAAGAGGCTGTCTACAGGGCGCTGGACATCTCCGGTTCCGATGGGTTCTCCGACAGGCGGTACGGGACGCTCTCGGGCGGGCAGAGACGCAGAGCGGACATCGCAAGGGCGCTGGTCCACGGCCCGAGACTGCTCCTGCTGGACGAGCCCACAGCCGGACTGGACCCTCAGACGAGGAAACGCATCTGGGACATGGTGACGGACCTCAACGATCGCGAAGGGCTCACGGTGCTGCTGACCACCCACTACATGGAGGAGGCGGCCGGTGCGGATGACATCGTCATAGTCAACCACGGGGAGATCGTCGCCCACGGGACGCCGACGATGCTCAGGGAGAGGTACTGCTCCGACAGGATGACCGTCGTCCCCAAGGACATGAGCGCAGTGACCGAGACCCTCGAGAGAGCCGGGATCGGCTTCGAGATCAGGGCGGACACGGTCGAGATCCCCCTGTCGAGCACAGTCGACGCCGTGCCGATCGTCGCGCTCCTGGAGGGGATGATCGATTCCCTGGAGGTCAGGACCGGCACCCTGGACGACGCGTTCATAAGGATAACCGGGGAGGAAATGGCATGAGCGCGATGATGTGCCTCGCACGGAGGAACGTCCTGTGCTACTTCCGTGACAGAGCGTCCGTGGTGTTCTCGCTAATGGCGGTCATCATCGTGGTGATGCTCTATCTGCTGTTCCTCCGCAACATGCTGGTGGAGTCCTATCCGGACATGGAGGGCATGTCCCAGCTGATCGACGCGTGGGTCCTCGCAGGGATACTCGGGATCGTGCCCGTGACGACCTCCGCAGGCTCGCTTCAGACGATGGTGGAGGACAGGGCAGGCGGAAGGGTCAGGGACATCCTGGTCACGCCGATGACACCTGCACAGATCGCCGGAGGATACATCGTCAGCACGTTCATCGTCGGACTGGCGATGAGCGCCATCACGCTCGCGGTGTGCGTGGCGTACCTCGCGGCGACGGGATGCCCGCTGAGCGCATCCGGGGTCGGCATGTCGGCGGTTCTGCTGATACCTTCCTCGCTGTCGGGATCGATCGTGGTCTACGCGATGACATCCTTCCTCCAGAGCACCGGCGCGTTCTCCGGATTCTTCACGATTGTGAGCGTCCTCATCGGGTTCCTCGCCGGGATCTACATGCCCATGGGCACGATGCCCGCTGCGATGCAGACGATCGGCACGCTGGTCCCCGCGAGCCACATGGCCGCACTGTTCCGCGACTCCCTCGCCGGTGACGCCCTCGACAGCGTGTTCGCCGGAGCGCCGGCGGAGACCCTGGATTCGTTCAGGTCCGAGATGGGTTTCGACCTCTCGCTCGGAGGGCTCCAGTTCGATGCGGGCACGAGCATGCTGTACGTGCTGGGGATCACCGCACTGTTCTTCGTCATAGCGGTGATGGGCCTGAAACGCCGCTGAGAACTGGCCTCGGGTCAGCACCCGAACCTCTCGATGACGGCGGACACACCGACCTCCTCCTGGATCCTATGTATCCTCTCGAGCGGTCAGCCGGCCTTGTGAGCCTCGAACGATGGGATATCGGCCCATCTCTCCACCAGGAGCACCCTCTCCGGATCCTCTGACGAGGTGTAATATTCGTATCTCTCGCATCCGACCTCCGAACGCACCTCGGCGAGGACGCCCTCCGACCTGACACGGTCCGCGAACCTCCTCGCCGCCCCGTTCTCCCCGCTGTAGTACACGTTGACGACGACGGCCATGCTTCCACCGGACCGCCGATGGGGATGGGACTTTATCCAAGCTGCGCCTACTCCCGTCCATGAGGAAATACGATCTCGTCTGCTTCGACATGGACGGAACCCTGACCAAGCTCAGGAGCTCCTGGTGCTGGGTGCATCAGCACTTCGGGGTCGACAACGAGCCCGCCTACCAGGCGTTCGTGAACGGCGAGATCGACGAACCGGAGTTCATGCGTAGGGACATCGCCCTCTGGAAGGGTGTGGACCCGGACGTGACCGTCACAGACATAGCCCTGACGTTCAGGGACATGCCTCTGATCGACGGGATCCAGGAGACGGTGGCATGCCTGGCAGACTGCGGCATCAGGACCGTCATCGTGAGCGGCGGGATAGACCTCGCCGCGGCTATGCTGAAGAGGGAGTTCGGATTCGACGACTACGTGGCGGACGAGCTGTGCTCCTATGAGGACGGACGTCTTACCGGCGAGGGCAGGATGAACGTGGACCTCAGGGACAAGGGCATCAACGTCAGGCACTACATCGAGAAGTACGGGACCACCCGGGAGAGGACGGTCTCGATCGGCAACTCGTACACGGACATCGGCATGTTCAAGCAGTCGGGACTGTCGATAGCGTTCAACCCCACGGACCCATACACGAGCGATGCGGCGGACGTGACCGTCGAATCGGACAACATCGCGGACGTGCTGGACCACATCCTCGTGGACGACCCGTCGCCGGACGCACCCGACATGGCGGCTCCGGGCGGACACATGCGCCCCCGGATCTGAACGGCTAGGCCGGCAGGGTCCCATCACAGCTCCAGATCCTCATATCCGTCGAACTCCAGTCTGGGCTTCCTGCCCATGGAATCGGCGAACGCCGCTGCGAATAACGGATAGTGCTCGACGCCTTCATCGTCGATCTGTATGTTCCCCTGTTCCAACTTGACGAACCTGTCGAAATGATACATCTCGTAGCGCCTGTCGGTCATCAGCTTCCGAAGTGAGCTTGATCTGCGGTTCGACCCGGACTTCACCTCAATGGCAACCAGATCCATGCCGAGACTGGCCACGAAATCCACCTCGATCCTGTCCGTGACACCGTTCTCGGTCTTGTTCCTCTCGTAATAGTACAGCTCCACACCGCATTTCTCCAGCATGTTGGCGATCATGTGCTCTGTGAGACTGCCTATGTTGGCATATCCGCTCCCCTCCAGGACCG
>CAZLMR010000004.1:0-11217 GCA_964560575.1 uncultured Methanomassiliicoccales archaeon
CCACCTATGACTCGGAGTACGTGTTCATGTACACCGCGCAGCAGCTGTTCCAGGAGACCGCTCCGTTCATCCTCGGAGTGGTCTTCGCAGCCATCCTCGCGGCCATCATGTCCACCGCGTCCTCCCAGCTCCTGGTGTCCGCCTCGTCGATCACCAACGACATCCTGGCGAAGACCGACAGGGTCCACATCTCCGAGAGGAACCTGATGTGGCTCGCCAGAGGGATCGTCGTCGTCATCTCCATCATCGGGATGTGCCTGGCGCTGTTCGGGAGCGACAACATCATGGGCCTGGTGTCCTACGCCTGGTCCGGATTCGGCTCCGCGTTCTCGCCCGTCATGATCCTCGCCCTGTTCTGGAAGCGCATGAACTGGCAGGGAGCCATGGCCGCCATGATCACCGGATTCGCCGTCGTGGTGTTCTGGGAGACCTTCATGGACTTCACGGGCCTGTACTCCCTGTTCCCCGGATTCGTCCTGGCGTTCATCGTGGCGGTCGTCGTCGCGAAGCTCACCCCGCCCCCGTCCCAGGAGGTACTGGACGAGTTCGAGACCGCCCAGAGGTACGAGGACCCCGAGGAGGCCTGAAACCATTCAACCGGGCCCCTCTGGGGGCCCATTCCCCATTCCTTCTGATCCCGACACACGGCACCCAATGGAGCTCGGAAGACCGTCGTTCGGATGCGCGGAAGTATGATGATTATTTTGCTATCATATGGAAATCCTTCTTATCACCCATTTTCACTGTTGGTTAACACGCATTGAATTTTTACAAATATTTTAAATACAATGAGCAAAAAAGGTCTTAAAATTAGACCTCATGATGAGAATTCTTTTTGCGTCCCATTTTCACAACCGCAGATCCAGGACCCTTGCACCCGACGCAAACCTTCAACAACGACGCCTCCATCCCCACCCATGGCCCGCATCTCCGACTACGACACCATCACCGGGACCCGCGAGAGCGAGATGACCCTCAAGGGCTCCCGCTTCATCGGCATCCTCATGCCCTGTCCCCGGGAGGACTGCATCCAGGAGAACATCGCCACGGTCTCTGAGAGGTACAGGGATGCGACGCACTACTGCTACGCAGCCGTCTTCAACGGATCCGAGAGGAGGGAGAGGAGCAGCGACAACGGGGAACCCTCCGGAACGGCGGGGAAGCCGATCCTGTTCGCTCTCAAGGGCGCCGGAATCTCGGACGCGATGGTCGTGGTCGTGAGGTACTTCGGAGGGACCCTTCTTGGAACCGGCGGCCTCGTCCACGCCTACGGCGAGACCGCGAAGCTCGTCCTGGACGGGGTGGAGAAGGTCACGAGGAGGGCCTGCGCCGTGTACAGGTTCACGCTCGAGTACGGGTACTACAGCCAGTTCGAATCCAAGATGAAGGATCTCATGGCCAAGCGCCCCGAGTGCGAGTACTCCGACAAGGTGGACATGAAGGCGTGGATCCCCGTGGGGAAGGACGAGGAGTTCGAGCGCAGGATCACAGACCTGACCGAGAGGCACGTCAGGCTGTGGAAGACGGACGACGAGTACATCTGAACATCATCGATCCGTCCCAGAGCTACCATCAATCATTATCTCTCCGCATTCAGTGAACATGGTTGGATTGAAATCGACCACATTCAGGACGGACGTGTTCAAGACATAGAGTAGACGCTCCCTCTGCAGAAGCTCCCTCTGCGCCTCTAAGACTTTGGCAAGATCTATGGTGCGATAGGCATCGGTACTCGGCACTTCTGATGAGCCTGTCAATATGCGGTTGACCTTTCTCAAATTCAACTTCACAATCATAAGACAGGTATCTTCAGTGTACTTGCCGAGATCCTTGATTCCAGGATATGCCTCGTCATTGACCAGTTCCTTATACCTCTTGATTGAATCCAAAGAGACTGTGCGATCGATATAGTCCTCATCGAAAGGCTTGCACAGATGTTTGTATGACTGGATCATAGGGTAGTTGAGATACAACTTGCCATTTTCAGTCGAATCACTGAAGTAATCCATCGCCAGCGATAGACGTACGTCATCATACAGAGTGTCGTGCGGATCCATGTCGAACACCAGATAGACGTCTGAGAAATACTGATCGAGCATCTTCCTGTCCTCATCCGAAGCATTCTCTTTGAGAACGGACACTATATCCAGACCTTTATCTATCGTGCCTTCTGTGAACATCTTTTTGAGAAGCCTGTGGATCGATATCCCGCATCTGTAAATGTTATCAGGCCTAGCCCCAACAGAAGCTGATGCATCTTTGTCAGGAAACGTGGTTCCTCCTTCTCACCCTCGACAACGAAAAGCACCTTACGATCACTCATTGAATTCCCCACCGCGATAGAGCTTCTCCAGGTTGTGACCCTCGCGGATCTCTCTGTCGGTCCTGTCAGCGAATGATCTGATGCTTCCGCCCACCATATTCATGCAGCAGTCCGGCCGAAGGAAGCGATTCTTGAGAAGAGACGTGTTGTGCGATGTCAGGATTGTCTGAATACGGTCATCACAAGCCATCATCGACAACACCTTCTCTGCAAGCTCATAATGATAGAATGCATCGAACTCGTCCATGTACAGGAACCAGACATTGTCGAAATGTCTCATCCAATAGAACAGAAGAAGAAGGGACTTCGTCCCACTAGATGATACCGTGCTGAATATGATGGGCTTATAATCCGTTCTCTGGACGAGCACATCCTTCAGACCCTCCACATGAACGACATCCAAATTAATATCCACATCCGCTATTTCCTTCAGGAATCTCTGGAAATCGCCGACTGCTGAGTTCTTGATCAGATAGTCCTCCAGATTTTCGGATCCCTTCTTTAGACCGCAATACGCATTCCCTTGAAGCGACCGGAAGTAGAGCATGTGATTCACGAAATCCATCACGAAAGCCAAGGGCGACTTTTCTGACTGCACTGTGTTGTTGACCACGTACCTGAGCACCGACAACGGGCCGTCGACTATGTTCATACGTATGGTGCCTGCATCCCATCTTCCCAGCGTACCAGGATCGAATTTCACTCCATTGCGCTCAAATACTGTCTCACCGGAGAAGTCCATCCTCTCGTAGACTATCTTAGTCGGCCCAGTCTTCCTATATTCATACGATATGACCTCGTCTCCGAACTGGAACTCGTATTCGAATGCAGCATAGCCAATGTCCGAGAAACCATTCAGGAACGACGCTTCTTCAGTCGACTCGTCTACCGTTCTCAAATCAGTCAGGGTTCCGACTATGTCGAAAAGTGCCAGGCCCAAGTTAGTCTTCCCGCAGGCATTTTTCCCCACGATTAGAGATGTCTTTATGAGTTCGTCCTTCACACACTGCTGATTGAAATTGTAGTTCCTCACAGATGTCAGATCTAGTACCGTCCGATCTTTGAAACCTCTGTACCCTGTAACAGCAAATCTCCTCAACACGGATATCCCCCACCTCTTCCGTAATTATTTTACGGCAATATATAATGGTGTAATACTGCGGTCAGCAAACAACGAAGGACCACCCTACATTTCATGTCCAGAATCTTGCTGTATTGCAGATTTTCCAATTCAGCAGCCGAACGTCTCGGGACGGAACGCACGGAAGCCATCGCCGCGATGATCTCCGACAGGACGGAATCTGCGCGCAGGGCGCTGACCATCACCGTGTGACCCGCCAAGGTCATCCCGACGAAGTGATATCTACAAGGAACCCATGGCCCCGACCATGCTCATAAAAGCCCAGTCCGTCACCAAGGCCTTCGGACCCCACAAGGTCCTGAAAGACGTAAGCCTCCAGATCAACGAGGGGGACAGCATAGGCCTCATCGGGGTGAACGGCGCTGGGAAGACCACGTTCCTGAAGATAATGCTGGGGGAGATGAAGCCGGACACCGGCGAGCTCACCCGCAACACCGAGAGGATCGGGTATCTGGAGCAGTTCGCCGAGGACTCGCCGGACGTGACGGTGCGCGACGTCCTGGGCAGGCCCTACGGCCACATCGAGAACATCAGGCGCAGGATCAGGGAGATCGAGGAGCAGATGGTGGCCGGCGGCGACATCGACTGGAACGCCCTGGCCGAGGAGAACGCCGCCCTCGAGGCGCAGCTCGCCAAATCCGACATGGACGACGAGGGCAACAAGATCGCGGCCCTGGAGAAGGTCGGCCTCTCCAAGGACCTCATGGACCGCCCCATGTCCACGCTCTCCGGAGGGGAGAGGACCAAGGTCATGCTGTCGAGGATCGTCGTCCAGGCAAACGACTGCGACATCCTCGTCATGGACGAGCCCACGTCCCATCTGGACATCACAACCGTGGAGTGGCTGGAGGACTACCTCATAGACTCCCACTGCTCCGTCCTGGTCATCAGCCACGACAGGTACTTCCTCGACAAGATCGCGACCCGCATGCTGGAGATCGATCACGGTAAATCGCGCGAATACAAGGGCAACTACTCCGACTTCATCATGAAGAAGATGATCGACCTGGACAGGATGGAGAAGGAGTACAGGAAGTACGCCACCCAGAAGAGGAAGCAGGAGGAGATCGCGAAGCAGCTCCACGCCGACCAGTGGTACATGACCACCCACAAGACCAGGGAGAAGCTCATCGCCAAGATGGAGGATAAGGAGAAGCCCGAGAAGAACAGGGAGATCACCGTCAGGATACAGGCGGCCCACAAATCCGGGAAGAACGTCATCACCACCAAGAACCTCGGCGTGGAGTACGACGGCAGGACCATCCTGTCCGGGGTGGACCTGGACATCCAGAAGGGCGACAAGGTCGGCATCTTCGGGGCGAACGGCGAGGGCAAGTCCACCCTGGTCAAGGCTCTCCTGGGCCTCATCCCGTCCACCGGTGACCTGTGGGTCGCCCCTGGGGCGAAGATCGGCTACTACTCCCAGAACCACGAGCGCCTCGACCTCAAGCTCACCGCCGAGGAGCAGCTGCTCCAGGTGACCGGCAAGGAGAGGAGGGGGGAGGTCAGGAAGCTGCTTGCCAGGTTCCTCCTGTTCGGGGAGGAGGTCGAACGCCCCATCTCCACCCTGTCCGGAGGACAGAGGGCCAGGGTGGCGCTCTGCCTCATGCTGCTGGACGAGACCAACGTCCTGGTCCTTGACGAGCCCACCAACTATCTGGACATCCCCGCGAAGCACGCTGTGGAGGAGGCCCTGGTCGAGTACGACGGCACCATCATAACCGTCACCCACGACAGGTACTTCCTGGACACGGTGTGCACCAGCGTCATCGAGGTAAAGGACGGCACCGCGGTGGAGCATACGGGCACGTACTCCGAGCTCAGGGGCAGGCCCAACGTGAGGGAGGTCGTCATGGACGCCGACGAGTACCGCGTCCTGTCCCCGTTCACCAACTGGGTCTCCGGCAGGAAGTTCGCCAAGGGCGACAGGGTCCTCATCACCCCAGCCGAGCAGAAGAGCTACCAGTGGGCCCTGGATCAGGGTAAACTGAAGAAGACCGGCGGACGCCAGAGGAAGAAGGTCGACCTAGACAAGAACCCCGCTCCCGACAAGAAGACCAGATGAACGGACGTTCCAATCCGATGGGAACTGTGACATACGGGATCTGGAGAACGATGGTGGTTTAAGGTGTTTGAAGGCGGCTCTCACCGCCGTTTATGCCTAGGATCACTCGAGAGCGCTGGAGGGGCACTCGTCGATGCAGGCACCGCAGTCGATGCACTTGGAAGCATCGATCACAGCGATGTCGTCGCAGGTGATAGCACCCTCGGGGCAGACGTCGACGCAGGCTCCGCAGCCGACACACTCGGACTCTTTGACTGTTACCATCTTGATAACCTCGAGACGAGGCACTCCGCTACCCTATAAAAATCCATTGTGGAATCCTTGAGGAACGACTAAACCTCGCTCGATGTCCGAGCACGGCCTCCAGCCCGTGGACAGGGATGTTCACCCTCCCCGTGCGACGGACGGTCTCGGCGGCTGCCGTTGTGAGCATCACCGCGGTCCCTATCTCAAGCGGGTCGTGGATAATCGCCCTCGCCCTCCTCCTGGCCTCATCGTCATATCTGCAGGGGACCCCTAGCGAAGATACGACCGTCCCGGGCACCATATCCGTTCCAGGCACGGTCCCCGGGGATGCGTTGAGGATGAGATCGTGGCGTGAGACAGCCTCGGAGACGTCCTCCTCCCACTGGACCCCCTCGGACAGCGCGAGACGGCGGGCCTTCGGGACATCGATGTCGACGACGGTCACCAGTGCGTTCATCCCCCGGAGGATCCTCACCGCTTCGGAACCGACGAAACCTGCGCCCATGACGAGCACCCTCCTTCCCACGAGACCCTCCGCGGCATCCCTGAGGGCGACGGCGTATCCCATGGCGGTGCAGTACGCGTTGTCCGAAACGGTGTTGGTCACCGTGTTGTATGCGATGAACCTGTCATCGTCCGCCATCAGCACTATGTCCGCCCCCAAGGAGACCGCTTCGGCGAACCCGGCGACATCCGGGGACCCGGATACACGGCTGCTCATGCCTAGATGTCTGGCGATGGCGTCCAGGGAGCCTGCGAATCCCCCTATCTCTCCGAGCCCCGATGTCACCGGCACGCATACCACCGAGAATCCGGAAAGATCCATGTCGGTCGGCAGTCCCGCCGATTCCAGGGCTATCCCGCGTACACCGCGACCGGTCATCCCGGTGAGCCTCCTGTCGAGGTCCGCCCCGTCCCACACGCACTCTATGTCTTGCGACGTCAGTCTGGTCATCGCACCACCTCCGGACCCTCGTCCACGAGGATGTCCGTCGAGCATTCGTCCTTCATCCTCTCGATTGCGGCCGCGGAGCGCCCGTCGACAGCGTCCTCGGTTGGAGCCGAGATGATCAGCGTCGCCCGCCACTCGTCGCTCCCCGGTTCGAAATCGGTGATCGCCAGGTCGGAGCCGAACAGGCCCCTCCTGAACCTGGGTGAGCGCACCTACGAGAACTCCTTCTCCCCGCACGACCTCAGCACTCCGTCGGAGTAGACGAAATGGCGGTACACAGAGAATGCGGCCAAGGGCCCGGGACCGCGGAGACCTCCCTCTGCGGAACGCACCATCTCCCCCAGCAGGTTTATGCCGGATGCCGCCAGGACGGCCGCGAGGGTCTGGCTGGGCATGCGCGCATCGATCTCCAGCACCCTTAGCCCCGTCTCCGTCATGATGGCCTCCACATCCATGATCCCGCGGAGACCGAGCTCCCTGGCGATGTCCGTGCCGATGCGTCCGAACTCCACCTCGTCTCCTCCGCTCAGGATGCCTGGATGGCAGCAGACCATCTTGCAGTCGTAGCCCGGATCCAGGAAGACCTCCGTGGTGATGTACGGGACCGCGTCGGAACCGTCTCCGATGACCTCCACCGAGACGCTCCTCCCCCTGGCGAAACCCTGGACGACGGGCTCGTCCCCCAGGGAGTACACCTTGGATATGCCGGCGTCCATCTCTTCCCTGTCGTTGGCCACGGTGACCCCGACGCTCCCGCTGAGGGATGAGGGCTTCACGACCACCGGATACCCGCAGTCCGGCCATTCCGCCGGCATCGGTACATCCAAAACGGACATCAGACGGTTGGACTCGAGCTTGGAACTGGACACGGAGTACGCCCCGGGATCGAACAGGAGCCTGGGGTCATCCCCCATGATCGAGACCAGTGCGTCCAGGGGCCTCGTGTCCTCGCATGCCGGCATCACGTAGTCGAATCCGTCGAACAGGTATGCCGCACCCTCCGGATCGGCGGCTGGGTCCATGACGAGAGGCTCGTCGCAGAGGGAAAGCGCCGGAGCGTCCGGACGCCTGTCGACGACGACCGACCTGTATCCGACCTCCCTCGCTAGCAGGACGCATTCCATCCCCTGGAGCGCGCCCCCGATTATCCCAAGTCTCATGTCAGCATCCCCCTGCGGGAATCCATCCATCTCCGGTACTCCGTCGGGGGTGCGGGCTCGTACCCGCAGTCCCCGAGGACCGAGAATACGTGCTCTACCGAGCGGTTTCCGTTCCCTATATCCAGCTCATGCTGTGCGACCCCGGACAGACTCGTGTCCGGGACCATCGACGTGACCACGTTAGCCCCGGCCTCAAGCCTGGACATCAGACCGGATATCCCCTCGACGTCGAGGCTCGCCGGGATCAGACGTCCGGGGAACATCAGCCTCATGGTCGCTATCGCGCGGATCTCATCCTCCGATGACCCTGAGACAATTGACGACATCGACGTCCCCTGCTGGGGGACGAACGCCATCGCCCTCACCTAGTCGCAACCGAGGCTCCCCATCTCCATCACCGACATGACCCTGGAACTTGGATCCTCCCCGATGCCGACCATCATGCCGTCCTCGGACAGGAGACCTGCCTCGTGGGCCCAGGTCTTCTGGTCCCTGCGCACGTCGAACGACTGCCCCGGCCTTATCCTCTCGAACAGCCCCCTGTCGTACGTCTCCTGATAGCATGCGAGCCAGTCCGCGCCGGCCTCCCTCAGCGGACGCATCAGCTCCATCGGAACTGTCCCTGGCGAGGCCATTATCCCTATGTCCACAGCCTCGTCGACCCTGGAGACGAGGTCCAGGAACCTCTCGAACCCGTTGCTCCTCATATGATCGTCCTCACCCATGGTCAGGTCGATAAGGTCCACCCCCGAGTCGCGGAGACGGCAGGCGAGATCGACGACCTCGTCCGGACCCTTGCGGTACCTGCCGGTCGAACCGTTGGAGGCCCTGTAGTAGCAGAACGCGCAGTCGTTGCGGCAATGCGTGGAAAAGTAGGCGAAACCGTACGTGAAGACCCTGTTTCCGAACCGGCGGTCCCTGACCTCCCTTGCGGCGGAGAGGAGCTCCTCCAGGTCATGGCCCTCGGCCGTGAGGAGGGCCTCCACGTCCTGGGTCCCGTAATCCCTGTCGATGACGCGGTTTATCGCATCCGTGATCATCCCGTCACCCTATCCTGTACCCGTCCAGGTAGCTCAGGCTCCTGGCCGTCTTGCGGATCCCGCTCCTTCCGTCCCTGAGCATCATCAGACGCTCCAGTCCGAACCCCACGCCCGCCCAGGGCTCATGTATGTCGTGGGCGGGGTCCAGGATGTGAGGGCCGACCGCGCCGGAGGCCACCTCCACGCCCCCGACCTCCACGTCGAGGGTCTCTATGTAGACGTCGGATTCCTCGCGGGACAGGCTGTAGTCGAGACCGACCGCATCCATGACTGCACCGATGTGATGGGCGAGACGCTCGGTGGCATCCCCCTCGGGGCCGAGCTCCACCAAGTTCATCAGGTGAACTCCTCCAGATGGCTGGAGCTCTTGGACTCCTTCCTGAAACAAGAGCCTATCTCGAATATCCTGACAGGACCGTCCGTGTGGTCCCTGAGACGCCTCATAACGGTGTACAGGTTCAGGGCCAGCATCGGACGCAGGCACCTCTTCGCATTTATGACGAACATCTGCCTGTACAGCGGATGGTCCGCGGTGATCCCCATCTTCGCAAGCGAGGAAGGCGGAACGATCGTGGGCGTCCTCACCTCCATGAACCTCTCGGACACGAGGCGGTCTGCGATCCTCGACTCCATCCCGGACAGGTCGTTCCTCCTCGGCTCCCTGAACAGGGCCCTCAGACCCTTCTCGTTGGATGCCATGAGCCTCGACATCTCCCTCTTGAAGGCGAAATCCCTCTCGAGGTCGGACGGGAAGTCGAGTCCCGTCCTGTCATCGTCGCCGAACTCCATTAGACGCTGGATCTGCGGCTCCGTGAATCCCGTCATTAACTCACCCTGATGGCGAAGGACCGGGGAATCGAACCCCGCTAGCTTGGTTTTAGAGACCAGCTGGTCGCCAGACCGTCCTCCTTATCCTGTGTATATAGCTATGTTATTTCAATTAAACTATACAATAATATGTAATTTATTATTTCATTAGACAAATGTCTAATGAAATGGACACCCGCCCAAGATCTGAGGCATCGGAGAGTGATCGGACCGGGGCGGGCTAAGGGGTTTGCCCGGGGAGGACCCTGGGCCACAGGGACATCACTGGATGTCCAGACCGAAATCCCTGAGCGTCTGTGCGGCCCTGTCGTAGACCTCCAGGTACTCCTGCGTGGGCTTCACCGTCCTGACGTCGTAGCACTCCTGGAACGTCTTCCCCTGGGGAGCGTTCGCGAAGTTGCACTCGTAGGAGGGGATCAGCTTGGCGAGCACCTCGTTCACATCGGACACCTTCATGCCGGCGGTGGCGATGGCGGCGTTACCCATGATCCTGGCTTCCATCCCGGTGGTCTTGTCCTGTACGACTCCCTTCGCGGCAGCGGAGCCGGAGAGAAGCTCCCTTCCGGAAGCGGTGTCGGTGATCGCCTGGGCGGCGGTCTCCAGGAGGCACATCTCCGTGCACGGTCCTGCCATCGGGTAGTACTGGTTGGCCAGGAGCAGGTCGGTGTGGGCGTCTTCTTGATGCCCTCCCAGACCTCCTCCTCGGTGACGTGCATGACCCTTCCGAGGTCCTGGCAGTAGAATCCGGTGGTGACCAGCATCTCCAATCCCGCGTTGAACAGGTTGTCCTTGACCTCCTTGTCCTCGGGGATGATGTCCTTTCCGAAGGAGAGATTGTACTTCTGCTTCAATGCCGTCAGGTTCTCGGGGATGACCTTGTAGTCCCAGTCCTCGGCCTTCACCTTCTTTCCCTTCACGAACCTGTCGTAGACGTCCGTGATGGTGAGCGCCCTCTGGGCGGCCATGTCATGCACCTCTCATACTGTCGACGAGCGTGACCAGGTCCGCGGCCGTCTCGGAGTATCCGTCGGCACCGATCTCCTCGCACCATGCCCTGCTGCAGGGTGCGCCTCCGAACACCGTCTTGTACGGCGACTCAGTCTCCTTCACGTACTCCACGACCTCCCTCTGGGCCTCCAGAGTGGTCGTCATCAGCGCGGAGCCTCCGATCACGAAGGCCTCGTTCTCATCCGCCGCGTCGACGAAGTCCTGGGCGGTGACGTCGCATCCGAGGTCGATGACGCTGTACCCGGCTCCGCGGAGCATGGCGCAGCACACGTTCTTACCGATCTCGTGGATGTCCCCCTCGACGGTTCCCATGACGACCGTTCCCTTCATCGCTGAATCCCCGGCGGACATGACCGGGCCGAGGATCTTGAGGGCCGCCTCCATGGTCTTGGAGGCCGCGACCACCTGCGGAAGGAATATCTCCGCCGCGTCGAACCTCCTCCCGATGTCGGCC
>CAZLMR010000004.1:11227-20975 GCA_964560575.1 uncultured Methanomassiliicoccales archaeon
GCCATACCCTGGCCGAGTCCGTCGTTGACGATGTCCTTCGGCTCGATGCCAGCCTCGAGGGCCATGTTCGTGGCGTCGACCGCCTTCTGCACGTCCCAGGTCTCGATGGATGTCTTCAGCTCTTCGAGGATCTCTTTCCTGTCTGGCATTTGATTTATCTCCGATTGTTTTGGAAAGTGTTTGGGAAATCGTTTGTCAATTACCATCTGACGCGTCGGATGACCGGATCTTGATGGACTGCTCCACCGGCAGGACGAATATCCTGCCGTCTCCGGGATGGCCGGTGTCGGCCACCCTCCTGATGACGTCGATGATGTCTTCGGCCTGACCGTCCTCGGTCACGACCTCGACCTTCACCTTCTCCAGCTCGTCCACCTGGAACTGGCCCACCCTGTTGGTGAACACGATCCCGTTGGACTTCCCGCGCCCGGTGACGTGGGTGATAGTCATACCGCCAGCACCCGCCTCCCTCAGCGCATCCTTCAGACACTGGAGCTTCTCCGGCCTCACGACGGCCACAATCATCTTCATCGAGGGCACCTCACATCAGATAGGACTGCTCCCCGTGGTCGACGATGTCGGATCCGACCAGCTGCTCGGACTCCGTCAGGGCCGCACCCTTGCCGTTCACCTTCCTCATCGCCAGGTCGATGACCTTCATCAGGACGAACGACACGACGAAGCAGTACACCAGGGTCACCACGACGGACACGATCTGACCGGCGAGCAGGTCCACCTGACCCTCGATCAGTCCGCCGTTGCCCTCCCAGCTGAGGGAGGCCAGCGAGAATATCCCGACCGCGATGGCGCCCCAGACACCTCCGAGACCGTGGACGCCCATGACGTCCAGGGCATCGTCGATGCCCTTCCTGTTGCGCATGAATATGATGCCGAAGTAGCACACAGCGGCGGCGACGGCTCCGATGACGACGGTCGCCCAGGGCTCCACGAATCCGCATCCAGGTGTGATTCCGACCAGTCCGGCCAGGACTCCGGCGCACAGACCTGTGACGCTGATGCGTCCGACGTGGAGGTACTGGATGATGATCCAGACCACCGTCGAGGCGCAGGATGCGAGGAGGGTGTTCTCCATCGCGAGGACCGCGATGTCGCTGAACGACCCGGCGGAACCGCAGTTGAAACCGAACCATCCGAGCCAGAGCAGCATGCATCCGATGAACATCAGAGGCACGTTGTGGGACCTGCCCTTGATCACATGGTCGCTCCTCCTGCCGATGGCCACCGCCGCGGCGACTCCCGAGATACCGGAGCATATGTGCACGACCGTACCTCCGGCGAAGTCCTGGACGGGGAGACCGATGTCGGACAGACCGGCGCAGAGGAATCCTCCGCCCCAGACCATGTGGGCCATGGGTGCGTAGACGAGGATCGACCAGATGGCCAGGAAGATGAGGATCGCGGAATACCTGACCCTCTCGGCTGTGGCGCCGAAGACGATGCAGGATGTGACGATTGCGAACGTGCCCTGGAAGAGCATGAACTCCACCATCGGGATGCTTCCGTTGCCTTCGCTGTAGGAGATCCCTCCTCCGAAGGCGTTCTCGAGACTTCCTATGAATCCGTTACCGGAATCGCCGAAGGCGAGGGTGTATCCGACCGCCCACCAGATGATTCCGACGAGGGCCATGACACCCACGCACTGGGCCATCATGGACGTCATGCTCTGCTTCCTGAGCATCCCGCCGTAGAACAGCGCGATGGCGGGCGCCATGATGAAAACGAGCATCGTGCAGAGGAACATGAAGACGGACGAGGAGCTCCCGACAGTCTCGGTGTCCAGTGCGGCCGATGCCTCCGGGATCAGGAAAACCGTCACTGAGAGGATCGCCACGATTCCCAGTGCGGCCTTCTTCAAACACTACAAGTTAGATCAACTCCTGATTATTTGTCTCGTATGTTTGAGACAAACTAGACAAATGTCTAATTATATTTGAATTTTATCGAATTGATTGATTCAGACGTCATATCTGTACATCGGCTGGATATCGGCCTCGGACCATGGGAATGATGTGTGTTGAGGGGGTTTCAAACACCGTTTTCCATTGAAATTACTGGATTATTTGGTCGGAAACGGCTGTAGAACATCGATGTAACGGGAATCCCTTTGGATAATACAGATTAGACATTTGTCTAATCAAGAACGACGAAGCGAGACACACCCACTCAAGTGACGGAGGTCCCGCGGCCGCTGGCGGAGCACATGCGGCACAGCGCGAACGCCACAGCGGCCGCCACCACGATGCAGGCGCCGGACAGGTAGCCGATGGACGCGGCACCCACGGCATCGTAGACGAACCCTCCGAGCAGCGACCCGATCGTGATCCCGATGTTGAACGATGTTGGGTTGAGGGACGATGCCAGCGTGATGGACTCCGGATAGTCGCGGTTGGCCACCTCCATCAGGTGCATCTGCACCGAGGAGTTGAAGAGGTACATGGTGAGACCCGTCATCAGCAGGACCGCCATCCCCGCCGAGGCCGATGCTACCGCAGTGGGCAGGGCGACCATGAGCGCCGCCTCGACGAGAAATGTGAACCTGACCTTCCTTAGACCGCCGTTGGATGCGATGCGACCTGATGCCAGGTTGCTGATGAGCATCACCACGCCCATCGCCATCAGACCTATGCTCACGGTCGACTCTGAGAAGCCGATCTCGTCCTCGAGGATGGGCGTAATGTAGGTGTACAGGGAGTACATCCCCATGGCAGCGAACACCGTGACCCCCGCCCCGACTATGACGATCCTGTCCGAGAGCATCCGCGACGCGCCGCCGCGGCTATCGGACCGGGACTCCGGTGGACCGAGCCTCGGAAGCGTGATGTACGCCAGGGCCACGGCGACCAGGCCCATCGCCAGGATCAGCACGAATACGCTCCTCCAACCGAGGATGTGGGACATGAACGTTCCCAGCGGGACACCGAACACCGACGATATGCTGAACCCGGAGAAGATCCAGGAGACCGCCTTCGCCCTGTAGCGGGCGGTTACCAGGTCCATCACGAAGGTCATGCCGACCGCGAGAAGGGATCCCGAGGAAGCGGCGGTCAGGACCCTCGACAGCGCGAGAGACCAGTAGTCCCAGGACACCAGGGTCAGGATGTCCGACAGGAGGAACACCGCCGCCAGGGCCATGAGTACGCGGAACCTCCCGAACCTCCCCGTGAACCCTGTGATGAGCGGCGTGCATACCGCGTAGCTGAGCGCGAAGACGGAGACCAGCCCTCCGACCATCGTGTACTCAACACCGATGCCCGCCGAGATATCCGGCAGGATGCCCATCACGATGAACTCGCTGGTCCCCATCACGAAGCTCAGAAAGATGAGTGTGACGACCGCCGGCGTGAAGAGCCTGTCCTCCATGGCCCCCGCATCCATCAGCGATTATTTACGGTTCGTGCGCACAGCCAAACATGAAACGCTGGTGGACAAGTGAACGGATCATTCCTTCCACTGTCCGTAGAGATGCAGAGACGACATCGATGATTGCCGACAGCGCCTTCGGACCGCTCACAGAAGGACCTCGTCCGAGACGATCGTTGGCCTCTTCCCATCGAATGCCACACCGTACAGGATCGTCCTTCCGGTCAGACCGTGATGGTACCGCCTGTCGTGGATCTGCCCCAACGCCTCCTCGGCGAGAGTCCTCGGATCATGGTCACCCCTGGCCCTCTTCACCTCGATGACCACATTGGGACCCGCACCACGGATTCTCTCCATCAGGATGTCGTGATACCCGAACCCGGACTCATGGTCGGCTGTTATCCTGTATCTCCCGATCATCGACATCAACAACCCTGTGATGAAGGCCTGATACGAATGCTCGTCAGCCAGAACCCTCGAGCTCATCGCGGACATTAGCATATCCTCGAGTGCCTGGGTCATGACATCCGTATCGTTGGACAACACGGCATCGGAGAAACGTCTGATTCCACGGTCAAGACCTCTTGCATCCAGTTTCGAGATGATGGTGTCGGCGAATACGCTGTAGATCTCCCTGTTGGGAATGGACATGGTACAATCCATTCCATCGCATGAGACCCGTAGGTATCCTGACATCGCCATCACGCTGTAGATCCCATCGGACCTTTCATTCATGTCGGCGAACGTCACCCTGGCATCCAACACGGATGAGATTGAACCCCCGGACCCGAGAACGTTCAGCTCCTCGTATATCCTAGAGTCAGGAATGGATAGCAGATCGTCCACGATCGAGTTACCGCTGGTTCCTGCCCAGTAGGTATCCGGAATGAACCGGGATCCCACATAGTTCAGGACGCTCCACGGGTTGTAGATGTCCGCTTCTCCGAAACGGTACCCGTCGTACCATTCTTGGGCCTCATCGAATCTCTCCGGATGACCGAAATCCGAACAGAGTCTTCCGACCTCCTCAGGAGTGAACCCGAACATCTCGTCGACGTCCTTGCTGAGGATGTTGTTCACCCTCATGTTGTTCAGGCCGCAGAATATGCTCTCTTTGGCGATCTGCATCACGCCTGTGACGACACCCAGCCTCAGCGAGCTGTTCCCTTTCAGGGCGGATGTGAGAAGCTCCCTGACAAGCACCAGGACCTGATTCTGAATCCCTGTACCATATGCGCCATTGAGCGGGCTGTCGTATTCATCTATGAGGATGATCGCCTTACGACCGTAGTGGGTCTCCAACATCCCAGACAGCAGCCTCAGGGACCTCATGAGCAGCGTCTCGTCCGATGTCCTGGACATGAGCATTCCGAAGATGTTCCTGCTATCCGGGTCCAAACGTTCCGAATCGAGCAGTTCTAGATGCGCTTTGCACTGATCGGATATAATCAACCTCAGATCGCCGATGAATGCCTCTACCGATCTCACGCTCAGCTCCTTCATATCCAGATATAACACCGGATACGAGTTCTTCTCCGGATCCTCTGGCCTCAGGTCGGTTATCTTTAGTTCGTCGAACCATGTGTTCCCCACGAACCTCCTGTTGAGATACGAGTCGAGCATGCTGAGATTCACAGATTTCCCGAAACGGCGGGGTCTGGTGAAGAGGAACACCTCGGTGCCATATTCGGACAGGATGTAATCGATGAGAGGGGTCTTATCCACATAGTAGGTCCCCCTGTCACGGATCTCCCTGAAGCTCTGTATCCCGATGGGCACCTTCATCATGGCTGATGATATGATGGAGGTCGATTAAATGTTGTCGAAGAGTTACGATTAGTCCTTATCCTCGCGATGAAATACCGCCATGAATCCATTGGGTGATTCCGAACACGTCACCCCGAACCCATCACCCTGTCGTGGGCACAAATGATCTGAATATGACATTGTGGATCTCTGACCTGAATGCCACAGTGTCCCAGATCTCGGAAACGACGCTCTTTCCCGACAGCCTGTGAACTGGATGGATTGCCTTGCCATCTCCTGTAGTCGTGTTGCCAGCACCCTTATTTCTACAATGTAGACGATACGGTATCATGGACCCGTTCACCGTAGCGATCATCCTGATCATAGTGGGGGCCGTCCTGCTCATCATAGAAGCGTTCAGCCCCGGTGCCTTCATGGTCATCCCCGGGACCGTCCTCGTGATCCTGGGCATAATAGGCGCGGCCTTCCCCGACATACTCTACTCCTGGTGGTCACCGGTCATAGCACTGGTGGTGGCCATACCGGTCACCCTGATAACCATCAAGGGATACCAGCATCTCGCGAGACCAGAACCGCCAACGACGACGGTCGTCGAATCCCTCGTGGGAAAGGAGGGCACCCTGATCGTCCCGACGGAGGTCGGGAACATGAAGGGCAAGGTCAGGATCGGGTCCGACATATGGTCCGCCACATCCGACGAGCCGATCGAGGAGGGCGCGACCGTGGTGGTCGAGAGCAGCGAGGGCGTGCACGTGCACGTGCGCAGACTCTGACCGCGGAGGTTTTCCCCATGGACAGCAGCGTAGTCATGACTCTGGTCATCATCGTCATCGTAGCGGTGATAGTGGTGATCACGAGCGGGGTGAAGATAGTCCAGCCCTACGAGCAGGCCATCTACATGAGGCTCGGTAAGTTCGTCAGGGTCCTCAACCAGGGACTGAACTTCGTATGCCCGCTCATCAACCAGGTAGTAAAGCTCGACCTCCGCACGGAGGTCCTGGACGTCCCCAAGCAGGAGGTCATCACCAAGGACAACTCGCCGGTCGAGGTCGACGCGGTGATATACATCAAGGTCACGGACCCGAAGAACGCGTTCTTCGAGGTCACCAACTACAAACTGGCAACCGTGAACCTTGCCCAGACCACCCTCAGATCCATAATCGGAGAGATGGAGTTGGATGAGATCCTCTCATCCAGAGAGAAGATCAACGTAAGCCTGAGGGACATCCTGGACGAGAACACCGACAAGTGGGGTGTGAAGATCGAGGCCGTCGAGATCAGGGAGGTCGATCCCGCCAGGAAGGTCAAGGACTCCATGGAGGAGCAGACCTCCGCCGAGAGGAAGAGGCGCGCGGCCATCCTGGAGGCGGACGGACTGAAGAGGGCTGCGATCCTCGAGGCCGAGGGTAAGAAGAAGTCCATGATCCTGGAGGCAGAGGGAAAGAGACAGTCCATGATCCTGGAGGCCGAAGGTCAGAGGATGGCCACCATCCTGGAGGGACAGGGGGAGGCCCAGAAGCTCAGGATCATGTCCGTCGGAGCCGCTTCTATGGACTCCAAGGCGATGTCCGTGCTCTCCATGCAGACGCTGCAGGAGGTAGGAAAGGGCGAGTCCTCCAAGTTCTTCTTCCCGATGGAGCTGACCAAGCTCGTGGAGGGCATATCCGAGTACATGGGATCCGCCAACAACGTCCCGGACAGGGAGGTCTCCGACACCGAGAGCATAAGGCAGGCAGTCGGCGACCCTGACGACATACTCGGACCGATCCCCTCGGCGGAGGAGATCAGAAGGGAGACCGAGAGCGTCAAGGACCTCAGGAAGGAGATCGAGGAGGTCGACCAGATCGTCTCCGACAAGCCCAGGGAATGAAAATTAACGGGGCGGGCGACCGCCCCCTCTTCATCACTTCTTTTTGAGGAACGACCCGCCACGGGTGTCCTTGTACATCGCGTTGATGTGGGTGGCGTCGCAGAAGGGCTTGTCCCTGGATACGCCGCACCTGCAGAGGAGCACACGGTTCCTGACCTCGTACTGCTCCCCGTCCGCTGAGGTGATCGGTATCCCTCCCATGACGTATATCCCGCTGCTGACGTTCCTACCGGAATCCTGGACGATGTATATGGACGGCTCCAGGTGGTCCTCGTGCACCGTCCCGTCCTTGTCCATCACGACGGTCCTGCCGGTCGGGCACTCGCAGGCCGCGCGTATCAGCTCGTTCCTGGCATCGGGGTCGTCGGACCTCTTCAAGAGCTCCCATGTGGAGCTGCCGTTGCGATGGCAGAACATGGCCTTCCCGCATCTGACATCATCCATCATGTCCATTCCGGGACCCTCCAGCTTCTCGGCCCGCTCGGCGTACGGCCTCCTGTCAGCCGTCTCCTTGCCCTTGAACCTCTTGTGTGACTTCCCGTCGCAGAAAGGGGCGTTGTCGGATTTCCCGCATCTGCACAGGGCGTACGTCTCGGACTGCGGGAGCTCGCGTCCGTCCTCCCAGACGTATATTCCGTCCCTCTTCGCTATCCTCTTCTCGTAGATCGGGACGCCGCCCGTGACGATGTACGGCCCGTCCTCGGTAATCCTGATCGCCTTCTCCATCGTATCGTGGAAAGTAGCAGGTATGATGATAAAATAAGACCGCCCGGAGGGCGTAACCGGTTTCGCTCAGATGAATCTGACCGCGGTGCCGTAGGCGAACACCTCGGCCGCGCCCTGAGCGATGGCGGATGTGCCGTACCTGAGCGCGACGATAGCATCAGCGCCCATCCTCTCGGCGTCCTCGACCATCCTCTTGGTGGCTATCGCACGGGACTCGTTCATCATCTCCGTGTACGTGGCCAGCTCCCCTCCGACCAAGGACTTCAGCCCCTGACCGATGTCGCGACCGATGTTCTTGGACTGGATCATGCTACCCTTGGCCAGTCCGAGGATCTCGTAGTTCTTCCCGGGAATCGTATCAGTAGTCGTCAACAGCATCGTCCAACCCCTCGTCTATCTCCTTGAACCTCTCCATGGCATAATACACCATCGCGATGGCGAGAATGGCATAGAACAACGCCGCTATGCCGACCGCGAATGGCGGCATCTCTATGACGTAGTAGAACACCGGAAGAGTCAGGAAAAGAGCGATTATCACCACCGCCGTGGCGACCACGCCCAGCTTCTTGACGGAGTTTCTCTCCATGCTCAGGGGTATGTCGGGATGGCTATTATCACTATCGAAGAGAACCCTGTTCCGCATGCACAGTCTCTGCTTTAAGAATCGGACATCGATACGGACACGATACTTTGGGAAGGAAGACGACCACGGTCAGATGGTGTTCTGAATGCGACATCCCTGTCATAGACCGTAAGAGCTGCCCCGTGTGTCGCTCCCAGGCGGTCCAGATCGGCATACCCCCGACCGACATCCGTCCCGCCTTCCCCTGACATCGACCGCTGCCGGAGACTCCTCCGCGATGCCTACGGCTGCGAGGAGATGCCCTTCCTGGACGACTGCGTGGTCCTCCTGTTCGGAAAGGAGTCGTCGACAAACGGCCTCAACGTGGTGGCCCACGGCAGGATAATCGCCCGCATCTACCAGGACATGGACGACAGCGAGAGCGTTCGTCTGACGTTCGACGGGGCGGCCATGGCCGCACCGCGCATAACACGCGGACATGTGAGGGTGAAGAGAAGCGCCATCCCGTACATCCTGGCGGGCAAGAACGTCATGGCCACATCCGTCGTCGGAGCCGACCCGGGCATATCCCCAGAGGACGAGGTCATGGTGATGGCCCCGGACGGGTCTCTCCTTGCGGTGGGCACGGCGAGGTTGCCGGGAGATGACATGGTCACCGGAAGCCAGGGCATGGCCGTCAAGGTCAGGGACGTCAACCGCGACAGGGAACCTCCCAGGATGCTGCCGTCCGACTGGGACGGCGTCATCAAGGCGAACGAGGAGGTCCTCAAGAGGCGCGTGGCGACATCCATCAGATTCCTGAGGGACAGGATCGGAAGCATCGACCTCCCGCCGGTGATCTCGTTCTCCGGGGTGAAGGACAGCCTGGCGGTCCTCCTGCTGACCGTCGATACCGAATACCGCATACCGGTGATGTATGTGGACACCGGCCTCGGGTACGACGAGACGACATCCGGAACCTATCCATCCGGAGTCCACGGCATCGTCTGGGACGCCTGCCGTCATGATATGATCGCACCCCTTGTTCCCGCACCGACGCTGTTAAATCCGCCTCATCCCTCCACCCCCTGCTGAGAGATGGAGGGTGACCGACGGTAGCCATCAGGGCGGCTGAGGAAGTTCCCCTCTCCAAGGGCAAGATGGATGGACGCAAGTCCGTGCGGCGAGAGCCGTGGCAAGGGCACAGAAACGACACGGACCGGGCTCAAGGATGATCCGCTAGGCGGTGACGTTCCCCGGGATTCGGTGAAACGGCGACTCCCCATCGGAGCAAGTCCGCACAGCGGGGCAGACCGGCCCGGGACCCGCGGGTAGGACGCTTAGTTGAATGTCACCTGAAACAGAAAGGGGGCTACTACCATCACTCGGCACTCATGATCATCTCGGTGATAGGCAATGCTCACTCTCAACCGCTGTCCCAA
>CAZLMR010000005.1:0-9090 GCA_964560575.1 uncultured Methanomassiliicoccales archaeon
GGGGGCAGGGTCATCATGTCCTTCTGCAAGGTCGGCGGCGTCAGGAAGGACCTGACCCCCGAGATGCTGAAGATGGTCAAGGACACCTGCGACATGATCGAGGACGAGATGAGGAAGACCGCCCTGGTGTTCATGAAGGACTCGTCCGTCAGGAACAGGCTGTGCGGCACCGGGGTGCTGACCAAGGAGGACGTCATCGACCTCTGCGCGGTCGGACCGGTCGCCAGGGGATCCGGCGTGAACAACGACGTCAGGACCACCAGCGAGATGTACAGGAGCCTGGGCTTCGAGCCGATCCTCTACGACGAGGGCGACTGCTGGTCCAGGTGCATGGTCAGGGTCGACGAGATAATGCAGTCCCTAGACATCATCAGGAACGCCATCGCGAACCTCCCGGAGGGCGACGTGTCCGTCCCGGTCAAGGGCAACGCGCCGGTGGGCGACTTCATGTTCCGCGTGGAGCAGCCCCGCGGAGAGGCGTTTTACTACGTCCAGGGCAACGGCACCAAGAACCTGAGCCGCGCCAGGGTCAGGACGCCCACGAACATCAACATCCCCGCGATGACCAAGATGCTCCAGGGATGCAACCTCCAGGACGTGTCCATGCTGGTGATCACCATAGACCCCTGCATCAGCTGCACGGAGCGCTGATACCATGGCGGTAATGAAGTTCGGGGGAAGGCTGCTCCGCAACCTGTTCTCCAAACCTGCAACCAAGATGTACCCCGTGGTCCCGAGGGAGTACCCCGAGAGGAGCCGCGGGCACATCGAGTTCGACCCGACAGCCTGCATCACGTGCAACATCTGCGGGAAGAAGTGCCCCACGCATGCGATCACCATCGACAAGGCCGCACGCACCATGACGATCGACAGGATGAACTGCATCCAGTGCGGGTACTGCACCGAGTCTTGCCCGAAGAAGTGCATCACCATCGTCCCCGGATACACCGCGCCCGATGCGCAGAAGGTGTCCGAGACGTTCCAGATACCCGAGAAGCCGAAGGAACAGGCCTGAGGTCAAACAGGGGGTCCGGAAGGATCCCCTTTCCCTTTTACCCCCGATTCGAAGGATCATTCTACATCCTGCACCGATGTTTCCGACTCCAGATTATTAGGAATACCTAAATTTAAATACTGATTTAGTTATTCCTAAATCATGTCGAACGTAGCAGTGGTATACTGGAGCGACACAGGGAACACCGAGGCCATGGCCAACCTCGTGGCCGAGGGGATCCGCTCGGCCGGAGGGAACGCCGAGATCATCACAGCCGACGGGTTCGGCCCGGACAAGGTCTCCCAGTACGACGCGATAGCATTCGGATGCCCCGCGATGGGGGACGAGGTGCTGGAGGAGGACATCTTCGAGCCCATGTTCGCCGCAGTGGAGGGATCACTGTCCGGCAAGAGGGTCGGGCTGTTCGGATCCTACGACTGGGGCGACGGACAGTGGATGAGGGACTGGGCCGACAGGTGCAGGGCGGCGGGGGCCGACCTGGCCAATGAGGGGGTCATCGCCAACCTCTCCCCGAACGACGCCGAGGCGGAGGACTGCAGGAAGCTCGGCGAGCTGATGTGCTCATGACGCTAGACATACACCAGCTGGCGAGAAGGAACGGGATATGCTCGGACTACGACATCCCGGAGGACAGGACGAACGAAGACGCGATGGAGGTGGACATAAGGAGACTCTGAGGACAGCACGCCGATACTCACATCACTCGCACCCGGCCGGAATCATTGCCGTAGTAACCATAGTATCACTCGGCCGGGTGCAACACTCCGCATTCTGAAACATCACCTGAAGTAGATCTCCGGACGCCTCTTGTCCAGGAAACACACGTCCCTCATCGACTCGTATCCTTCTGCCCTTATCCGCTCCAGCGGCTCGGGGTCGAGGTCCACGGTCAGCATGCACTCTCCGGAGAAGTCCTCGGCCATCTTCCTTCCGCGGACGTCGTACACCGCCGCACCGCCGCCGAAGCTCACCCCGCGGCCGTTGTCCCCGAACTGGTTGCATACGGCCGCGTACACGGTGTTGTCGTAGGCCCTCGCCGGGATCACACGGTCCCAGGCCGAGCGCCTGCGCTCCCCTCCGAGCCCTGAGGCTGACGGCATCAGAATCAGGTCGGCACCCTTGAGCGCATATGTGCCAGCGATCTCCGGGAAGTGTATCTCCCAGCAGACCTGCAGTCCGATGACCGCCTTGGATGTGCGGATCACATCCAGTCTGTCGCCCGGCACGATGGCCTCGGACTCCCGCTCCCCGAGATGCGTCTTGTGGTAAGTGCCCAGGATGCGTCCGTCCTCCACCACCGTCTGCGCTATCCTGGGACCCTCGTCGACGTAGCCGAAGCAGATGCACATGCCCGTCTCCACGGACTTGTCGACGACCGCGCCGACCTCCGGTCCGTCCGTGGACATCACCAGGCCGGAGCTCTCGGGCATGGAGTATCCCGGGATGCACAGCTCCGGGAAGCAGATGATGTCTGACTCCCTCGCGGACGCCTCGTCGCACAGTGCCAGCATCTTGGACAGGTTGCCGTCCACGTCCCCCAGGACGGAGTTCATGGACACCATCGTGAGCCGCAGGTCGTCCATCATACCGCCCTTATGTCCCTGGCGGGGACCCCTACATAAGTCGCTCCCGCGGGCACGTCCTTGGTGACGATGGCCCCGGCACCGACAATGGCTCCCTCCCCCACGGTCACGCCGGGAAGGATGACCGCCCCGGCGCCGATCCACACGTCGTCGCATATGGTGATCCTCTCGGCACGGGTGGCGGTGTGCCTCCTGAGCTCCGGCGCGAAGTTGTGGCCGGGCGTGGCGATGCACACCTTCGGGGCGATGAGCACGTTGTCGCCGATGACGACCTCCGCGCTGTCCAGGATCACGCAGTCGAAGTTGATGCGCACATGCCGACCCAGGGTGATGTTGGTCCCGATGTCGCACCAGAATGTGGGTGCGACAGTCGTCTCCGGGTCCAGCTCCTGACCGAATAGCTCCTCGAGGATCGCCTTCCTCTCGCTCCACGGTGTACAGGGCACGTTGAACCTCTCGCACAGCGAATGGGCACGGTCCATCGCCGACAGGAACACGTCGAGGTCGTCGTCCAGCTCGCTGGTCATGATCCCGCGGCGTGCGCGCTCCATGAAATCCATGCTTCGGTGAATGCCTCGGTAGTAGAAAAGCCCCATCCAGAAGGATGGGTAAGGTGGGCCGGGTGGCCCGTTTCATGGATCGTCTCACTGGGAGCCTTCCTCAATCCTCTTCTTGACGGCCTCGAGCTCCTCGTCCTCCGGGGGCTTCTGGGCCTTGAAAATGATTCCGACGATAACCAGCACCAGGATGATGCATCCTCCGGCGAGGAACGAGAAGTCCACGCTGTTGCTGAACGCCACCAGGATCTCCGGTGCGTACTGCGGGAACGTGACGATGGCCTCCAGGATCCCGGTGTCGTGGGGGATCACGTTGAAGATCTCGTCAGGGATGGTTCCCTGGACCTCTCCCGCGATGCGTCCGTTGATGATCATGGTGAAAATCGCGGTACCCATGGTGGTTCCGATGGACCTGATCAGGTTGACGGAGGATGTGGTCATTCCCATCTCGGTGGGCTTGGAGCTGTTCTGCACGGCGGACATGACGACGGACATCATGCATCCGAGACCGAGACCGAGCACGAAGGTTCCGGTCAGGTACCTCATCATGAACGTGTCCTGGATGTGCTCGGAGCCCTGGTAGACCATGTCTGTGGTGAGCTGCATGCCGGACAGGTAGAACAGCCCGAGGAAGCACAGTATGGGTCCGACGATGAGCCAGACCTTGTATCCGGTCCTCTCGACGAGGGCTCCGGAGGATATGGACGTAATCATCATTCCTGCGACCATGGCCAGGGACCAGATTCCGGCCTGCAGGGTGGTGAGGCCGAACACACCGACGGCCAGCATGTTGGTGAACATCATGGCGCCGATCATACCGATTCCGAAGATGGCCATGAACACGGCCGCCATGACGACGGTCTTGTTGTGGATCAGATGCGGAGCGAGGATGGGGTCGATGGCCTTGTGCTCAATCCTGATGAACACGACGGCCAGGACGATGGCGATGGCGATCATCGCGATGGACTCGGCGCTGACCCACTCGAACTCCTTGCCGCCGAACTCGATCAGGAGCAGGACGTCCAGGAGCAGCAGGGACAGGAACGCGATTCCCTTAACGTCGATGTGCTTCTCCCCGTCGCTGATGGGCGTGGGGAACTTCTTGATGGTGAGGATGAGCGCGATGAGCGCCAGGGGGATGTTGATGTAGAAGCACCAGTGCCAGCTGAGGGCACCCTCGATGTATCCCCCTATGAGGGGTCCGATACCGCTTCCGACTCCGAAGATGGCTCCGAGGATTCCCTGCATCCCGGCCCTCTCGCGGGGGGAGTACAGGTCGGCGACCGCCGCGGTGGCGACGGGGATCAGGATACCTCCGCCGAATCCCTGCATGGCACGGCAGGCGATGAACACCTCCATGCTCTGGGACAGTCCGGCGAGGACGGAACCGACGGCGAAGAGCCCGAGACCGATGAGGAACAGGGGCTTCCTGCCGTAGATGTCGGAGAGCTTTCCCGCGATGGGGATCATTATCGTCTCGCACAGAAGGTACGCGGTGGTCATCCACGCGTACAGGCTGAGGCCACCCAGGTCCTCGGCCAGTTTGGTTCCGATGGTACCGACGATCGTACCGTCGAAACAGGCCCCGAGCATGGCTACGCACAGACCGATCATGATGGTGTTGCGCACCTTGGGGTCGATGTTCTTGTATGTGATTTGTTCGGCTGCTATGGGAACCCCTCCCAGGATTCTTGACAGAACTACCCTTGAGCAAGATGTTGTATAAGTAGATTTGGAATTGGGGAAACAACTATCGGAAGCGCTGTTTGAACACGCTCAACACCAAAATCACTCGAATTTCAATATATAATTTATAAATAAAATGTTTGGAGCCCATCTATCGACGGAATCTGAGGATAGTTGGATGTCCAACTAACGTCACTCAACCCTTGGAAAGGTCCTCCATGATCTGGTTGGCCCTGTCGTTGAGCTTCCTCATTATGACCCCCAGGGTGTCCTTCTCCTCCTCCGTGAGCACATCGAAGAGGTTCCGGTCCAGGAGCTCGAACATCATCCTGCTCATGGCGTATATGTCGCGGCCCTGGTCCGTGAGGTGGAGGCTGTGCACCTTGCCGGTGCTGTCGTTGTAGACCAGCCCCAGATCCGTCATGTCGCGGACCATGGTGGAGATGTAGGACTTGTCGAAGGGGACCTCGTCTATGAGCTCCTTCTGGGAGATGCCCTCGCGCCTCCCGATGTGAAATATCAGGATGAGGTAAGGGGGCTTGATGCGGGTGTCCCTCAGGTACTTGTCCGCGTACCCCCTCATGCAGAGGTTCATCTTCTTGGGGAACCCCACAACCAGCCTGATCGCATCGTCGCCTCTCTCCTCGCGCATCCGACCTCACCTCATATGGTATAGATCCCGAAATTGTCCAGAAGTCCGGTAACCAGTATGATTGCCATGAACACCGGGCAGACGAACTTCACGAGATATGGATACACGCGACCTATCCTGAATCTACCTGATGATTCCACCTCCTCTATGACGAATTTCGGCTTGACGAAATAGCCGATTATGATGCATGTGATGATTGCCGCTATCGGCATGAGCACCGAGTTCGTGATGAAGTCGAAGAATCCCAGGAAACTCATACCCATCGGCTGGATGCCGGACAGCGGTCCGAACCCCAGGCATGATAGCAATCCCAAAGCCAAGATCATTACAAGACAGACGACACAGGCCATCGAACGCCGCCAATTCCACCTGTCACGGAATATCGATACTGCTGTCTCTGACAGAGATATGGAGGATGTCCATGCGGCGAACATCGCCAGAAGGAAGAACACCGCCCCAATGACATGTCCAGCGGGCATGGACTCGAAAACCAACGGCATGGTCTCGAACATCAGACCGAATCCGTCTGTGAGGCCCGGACCTATGAACACCACTACCGCGGGGACGATCATGAGACCGCACAGGAACGCCACACAGGAGTCCATGAGGCATATCGTGTATGCGGACTTCTCTATGTCCACATTCTTTCTCATGTATGATCCATATGTTATCATAATCCCCATGGCAAGCGACAGCGAATAGAACAGTTGACCCAGAGCACCGAGGACGGTCTTCATGGAGAACTGATCGAAGTCTGGAATCAGATAGTACTGCAGACCCTCGGAGATGCCGTCGAGAGTGAGTGTATACAGGCATATTCCGACCAACATCACCAGCAGACCAGGGAGCAGGACCTTGCTCATCCTCTCCACGCCCTTCTGCACACCGAATGCGACCACTGCCACTGACAGGACCGCATAGATCACGAACCATACAACGGGGTTGTCGAACAAACCTGGAAGTTCGACTGCTGTGAAGCTTTCGAAGAAGGAGCCGCCCGCCAGCGATGAACCCATGCCCGACACATACTCCACGAAGTACTTGGTGACCCAGCCGCCTATGACGCAGTAGTAGGGTACGATTATCAGGGGGATTATCGCTATGAGCCATCCAACGACCTTGTACTTCTCCCCGAGGTCCAGGAACGCGTCTATGCATGATTTGCCGGTACGCCTTCCGACGGCGATTTCGGTAATCATCAAAGCCACACCAAAGGTGACTACCAACACGATGTACGTTAGCAGGAAAATCCCGCCACCGTACTGTTCAGCGAGATATGGAAAGCGCCACAGGTTCCCGAGACCAACCGCCGAACCGGCGGCAGCCAGGATGAAACCCAGCCTCCCCGAGAAGCTACCGCGCGATGCAGCATGCTCCATGGCCCCGGCCACACGTTGGTGGTTATAAAAGGGTTGTCTTACTCGACGAAACACAGACTGCCTGCCAACTACCCTGTTTCACTCAGATTGTGTATATGCCCAGACCGTCCAGCACTCCGACGACCAGAATCACCACCAGGATGATCGGACAGACGTACCTGATCATATATGGGTAGATCGACCTTATCTTGAACTCACAGCCGGACGACTCCACCTCTTCGATCACGAACTTGGGCTTGACAACATATCCGATGAGCGCACATGTTATCAACGCCACTATGGGCATCATGACAGAATTGGTAATGAAGTCGAAGAATCCCAGGAAGCTCATGCCGAACGGAGTCACGGAACCGAGCGGTCCGAATCCCAGGCAGGAAAGCAGACCCAGGATGAGTATTCCTATAGACGTTATGACACACGCACGGACACGGTTCATGTGCCAATGGTCCTTGAGAACAGACACCACCGCCTCCATCAGGGCAATCGACGATGTAAGTGCGGCGAACATCGCCAGAAGGAAGAACGCGATACCCACGACCTCCCCTCCAGGCATGGTGTTGAACACCTGTGGCATCGTTGTGAACAGAAGCCCGAAGCCATCTGTCATCTCCGTACTGCCGGAGAACAGGACGAATGCGGGCACTATCATCAGACCGGACAAGAATGCGACGGTGGTATCGGTAAGAGCGACGGTGTATGCCGACTTCTCGATGTTGTCCTGCTTACGCATGTACGACCCATAGGCGATGGTGATACCCATGGCGATGGATAAAGAGTAAAACAGCTGACTGACCGCTCCTGCGACAGTGGAGAACGACAACTTGTCGAAGTCGGGGACCAGGTAGTACTTCAGACCCTCGGAGATACCATCGATCGTCAACATGTAGATGCAGATCGCGATGAGGAGAACGAAGAGGGCGGGCATCAGAATCTTGCTCATCCTCTCGATACCCTTCTCCACGCCGAACACGACGACGACGATTGTCAGGAACGCGTAGATGAGGAACCAGGGAAGGGGGCTGTCGAAGACGCCGCCGACATCCATGGCGATGAATTCGTCGAAGAACCCCGCGCCGGCCAAGTCAGACCCCGCGCCCACGGCGTAGTCGGCGAAGTACTTGGTGACCCAGCCGCCTATGACGCAGTAGTACGGAACGATGATCATCGGGACCAGCATGGCGAGCCACCCGATGATCGGGTACCTGTCACACAGGTCCATGAGAGCATCGAAGCTGGACTTCCCGGTGCGCCTACCTATGGCCAGCTCGGTGATTACCATGACCACTCCGAAAGTGACCACTAGTATGAGGTAGACGAAGAGGAAGATTCCCCCACCGTACTGTTCAGCCAAGTATGGGAAGCGCCACAGGTTCCCGAGACCGACGGCGGCGCCGGCGGTGGCCAGGATGAAACCCAGCTTCCCCGAGAAACCGCCGCGCTTTTCGACGGTCTCCATGGAAGGCACGACGCGTCACTGGATATAAGCAATTTTGTGACGGGGCGGACCGTCCAGCATCCCGGCCGGCGGCTGAACAAACGTCTACAGGCGCGTTCCATCACTAAACAAGGTATAAATCGGATGGCAGGGTACGCACCCACCATAGGTGAAAAACCATGCAGCTTTACCACGATAAAGATGCGGATCTGAAGATCTTCGATGGAAAGAAAGTCGCCGTCCTGGGATACGGTTCCCAGGGAAGGGCCCAGGCTCTCTGCTTCCACGACTCGGGCATCGACGTCACCGTCGGAGCCAGGAAGGACGGGAAGTCCTGGAACAAGGCCAAGGAGGACGGACTGAAGGTCGCCGAGTTCGCCGACGCCGTCAAGGACGCCTATGTCGTCCTCATGCTCCTGCCCGACGAGATCCAGCCCGACATCTACACGCAGTACGTCGAGCCCAACCTCAAGAAGGGCGCCGCCCTCGAGTTCGCCCACGGGTTCGCCATCACCTACAAGCTCATCCAGCCCCCCGCGGACGTGGACGTCATCATGATGGCCCCCAAGGCCCCGGGAGACATGGAGAGGATCGTGTTCACCGAGGGATTCGGAGTCCCCGCCCTCATCTGCATCCACCAGGACGTCACCGGTAACGCCAAAGCCATCGCCCTCGGCCTCGCCAAGGGTCTGGGATCCACCCGCGCCGGAGTCTTCGAGACCACCTTCGACAACGAGACCTACACCGACCTCTTCGGCGAGCAGGCCGTCCTCTGCGGAGGAC
>CAZLMR010000005.1:9100-19866 GCA_964560575.1 uncultured Methanomassiliicoccales archaeon
GACCGACGCCGGCTACCCTCCGGAGATGGCCTACTTCGAGGTCCTCCACGAGACCAAGCTCATCGACGACCTCATCATCAAGGGCGGATTCGAGCTCATGTGGAACGTCGTCTCCAACACCGCCGAGTACGGCGGAATGACCAGGAGGGACAGGGTCATCACCGAGCAGTCCGCCGAGGGCATGAAGTCCATCCTCGCCGACATCGAGAGCGGCAAGTTCAAGGACGAGTGGAGGGCCGAGTGGGCCGCCGGACTCGTCAACCTCAAGAGAATGGAAGAGGACGAGAAGAAGCTGCAGCTCGAGATCACCGGAAAGGAGATCCGCCAGCTCTTCGAGAGGAAGAACTGAAACCCCACGGGCCGGGTGGCGGAATGAGCGAGATGACTGTCAGGACCAGGAACGGGGACTTCCCCGCGGAGCTCGACGACTCGGACATCTCCAACGCCATCTGGCTCTCGCTCCCGCTCAGCATGGACATAAACATGCTGGGCGGGATGATCTACTGCGAATGCCCCCTCGAGGCCATTATGCCCAAGGAGGGCCGCACCACTGAGCTGGAGGTCGGCGACATCGCATACTGGCCCGGCCCCGGGGCGTTCTGCATATTCTACGGCCCCACGCCCCTCAGCGGTGAGGACGGAAAGCCTGTCGCACCCTATCCGGTCATCAGGATCGGGAGGATGGTCGGCGACTGCTCCGGACTGGACTCCGCCGGCGACAGACAGAGGCTCACCCTCCTTCCGCCGTTCTGACACCTCCGACTGCGCTCGTCTCGATGCGGCTATCGGATCGTCTTTCCGATCGCGGATTCTCGACCCGGGAATCATTCGGTCTCCGGTACATTGCCCAGGGACCAAGAGGTCCGGGCATTCACTTCTCGATCAGAGGTTTTCCTTCAGCATCCAGAAGCGGTGTGAGTCCGGCCCCGTTTCCGCTCCAGACCCACAGGTAGCAAACGCCGCTCTCACGATCCCTCAGAATCAGCCTCAGCCCGGCCTCCGCGAGGGCGCCACCCTCGCGGTGGATCACTTCGAACCTGTCCTTCGACACGGTACCCACTCATGCATGTCTGATCCCCGTCTGCTCAGAGATCTCGGTGCTGACGGTGCACAGGTCGTCGAGGGACAGGTCCGACAGGTCGTCATGACCGGAGACCCTGAGGAACGCCCTGATCTCGTCAGCCAGGGCGCAGAGGAAGTTTCCGACGCGTATGGCGCCGGCCTCCTGGTCCAGCCTGGCCTCCAGCTCTGGATCCTGGGTCGCGATGCCCATCGGGCACTTCCCGGTGTTGCATGCCCTGTACCTCTGGCATCCCAGTGCCATCAGTGGTGCGGAGGCCATGGCGACCGCGTCCGCACCCATGGCGAGGGCCTTGATGCAGTCCCCGCTGGTGCGGAACCCTCCGGTGATGACGAGCTCCTGGCTCATGCCGTGCTCGTCCATGTACCGCCTGGCCCTGGACAGCGCGTACACGGTAGGGACCGATGACGCATCCTTCAGGAACCTGGGAGACGAACCCGTGGCGCCTCCCCTTCCGTCAATCGTGATGAAATCGCATCCGGAATGCGATATGAACTCCAGGTCATCCTCGATGTGCCCGGCCGCTATCTTCACACCGATCGGTAGGCCTCCCGACCTCTCGCGGAGCATGTCGACCATGGCCCTCAGATCATCCGGAGTATCGATCCCCGGGAACTTCGACGGGCTGAGGATGTCCTCCCCGCGGCGCTTGCCCCTCATGACGGCGATGGTCTCTGTGACCTTGTCCCCGGGCAGGTGTCCTCCCATACCGGGCTTGGTGCCCTGACCGATCTTGATCTCGATCGCATCGCAGTGCTCCAGGGTGAGATCGTTGAAGCTGTACTGGTTGGGTATGTACTCGAAGATGTATCTGTGGGCGGCAGCCATCTCATCCCACAGCGCGCCTCCCTCGCCGCTGCACATCGCCGTACCGGCTATGGCGCTGCCCTTCGACAGCGCGATCTTCGCCCTTCCGGACAGCGCACCGAAGCTCATGTGGCTGATATACACCGGCATCTCCAGCTCCATCGGCCTCTTGGATCCCTTCCCTATGACCGTGCGGACGGACACGTCCTCCCACTTGTCCTTAGGGGCCCTGGCGAGCTGTGCACCGAGGAACAGGATGTCCTCGAAACCCGGAACGTCCAGCTCGGTGTCCATTGCGCTGTCGACGCTCCTTCCGGTCATGGCCATCGCGTGGATGTCGTCCATGACCCCTCCGTCGTACCTGATCAGGTTCTGCGGAAGCGATATGTCGATGCCGTCCTGCTCCGCTGCGACCGGTTCGGATCCCGTCGGAGCCGCCTGCGACTGATTGTCCGGGACGCCGTCGTCCATGAGGACGAAGGCCGATTTGGGAGAGCAGCAAGTCGGGCAGGTCCAATCCTCGGGAAGGTCCTCGAACCTCACTCCCTCGTATTCCTCGTCGTATATATCACCGCAAACGGTGCATCTGTAGCGGGCCATGTTGACAGAATAGACTCGGATGATTATAACAGTCTGGACGGACGGGTCGGAGAGATGCCGGACATGTAAATCGTCTGACCTCCTGCCCATCCATAATCCGGAGGACAGGAGGTCGTTTTGCAAATCGTTTGAGACTGATCAGTTCCCGACCAGCTCCGTTCCCGAGAAGCTCATCGTCGGCACGGTGACGACACCCATCTGACGGGGATCGTTACCGATCATCTCCACATTGCGTACGGCCTCGAGCATGTTGCCCATCAGCAGCGCGTTGTTGACCGTGTCCACGATCTTCCCGTTCCTGATGATGTAGCCGCATCTGACGTTGAGACCGAAGCGTCCAGTCATCTCATCGGCCTCCGGCCACGCGAACCGCTCCACGAATATGCCGCGGTCCGTCTGCTCGATGATCTGCTCGGGAGTGTACCTGCCGGGCTTGGCGGTAACGTTCAGGGCCTTGATCACAGGGGTGCGCTCGTACGCCCCCTGGGCCTCCACGCTTGACCTGCGCATTCCATTGCCGGTGCTTTCGCCGCAGAACGAGTCCCTGAGGAACGACTTCAGGATGCCGTCCTCCACGACCGTCCTCCTCTCCGTGGGCGTCCCCTCGTCGTCGAACACGCAGGAGAGCGGCGCCGGGACTGTGGGATCGTCCACGATGGTCAGCTGCTCCGAGGCCACCTGCTGGCCGATGGAATCCTTCCACATGCTCCTGCCGTACTTCACGTTCTCACCGTTGACCGCGGCGACCACGGACGAATTCATCATGTCGCCGAGCTGCCCGGGCGGGAGGATCATTGTCAACCGCTCCGATCCCTTGTACTCATGACTCGTTGCCGCGGCGTTCGCCTGTCTGGCGAGCGATTCCCCGATGGCCTGAAGGTCGATGTCGAGATGCGTGCCATGAAATGTCTCCATGCCCTCTCCCGGATGGTCCCTAGATGTCATGGACGTGAAATGCCCGTAGACCAGGGTGCTCCTGTGTCCGCAGTCCACCCCATTGCCGTTCATGACCCTGCAGTCGTTGGTGGACACCCTGATATGCGCCCTCGGGATGTTGACCGGGCATGCGTCTATCAGAGCCCTGGCCATCTCCCTCAGGACGTCGGGCGTTATGTCCTCCACCCTCCTGTCCCACACATCGGGAGCGGATATCCTGGCCGAGCCAGGCTGGGCGTAGCCCTTGAACTCCGTGCTCTCGGGCGAGAACCTGAGAACGGACTCTGCCATGGACATGCACTGCTGGACAGAGGAGTCGTCGTCGAGGGTGACGGACGCCTTCCCCTGTCTCCCGCCGTCGGCGATGCGGATCATCAGACCCGAGTCCAGCTTGGTCTCTATGTTGCTGATCTTCGAATCGTCGATGTACACCGTGTTTATGACGGCCTCAGACACATAGACCTCCGACTGGCCGTATTCGCGGGCGGCCTCCATGGCCTTCTCGGCGTAGTATCCGATGTCGCTCACTGGCCTCCCCCCACGATCATCCTGGCACGCATGTACGGACCTCCGGACGACACACGGACCCAGTCCTCGATCCCCTTTCCACACATCCCGCCGTCCAGGACGACCTCCTTCGAGAGGGCGTCGGCGGAGGACAGGATGTCCAGGGACCTGCCGGTCAGGGTGAAGGACTGCAGCGGCTTGACGATCTCCCCGTTCCTGATGAGGAACCCCCTGAGACACTTCGCCTCGAAGCATCCCCCGACCGGGTCCTCCATGCCGTTCACCATCTTGTCGCAGAGGATGCCCTCCTTGGTGTCGGCGATGATCTCGTCCTTGTCCCACTCCCCGGGTCCGAAGTAGGTGTTGGTCATCCTCACCCAGACCCTCTTGCCGTAGTTCTCGGCCCTGCCGTTGCCGGTGGGTCTCATCCCCAGCTGGGACGCCGTCTCCAGGCTGTGCATGTATCCAGTATAGACGCCGTGGTCGATGATGGTGGTGCATGACGAGGGGGTCCCCTCGTCGTCGAACGGAACGGAACCGTGCGCGCCGGGGACCGTCCCGTTGTCGTACATCGAGATGATGTCGGAGGCCACCTTCCTGCCGACAGCCCCTGTGAGAAACGAGCGCCTCTTTGTAATCTCGTCCCCCTCCGAGGCATGCCCCATCGCCTCATGTGCCAGAAGTCCCGAGACCATGGGGTCCGATATGACCGTCAGATTCCCCGACGGGGCCCTGTCCGCCTTCAGCGTCTCGATCGCCTCCCTGGCGGTGACCCTGCCCAACTCCTCGAGGTCGACGTCCCTGACCACCTCGAACCCGCGGGTGCTGTCTGGACCGTCGTAGTAGCGCTCCATCCTCTGGCCGTCCGCGGCGACGGACATGGCCCTGCACAGCGTGCGCACCTCCTCCCAGCTCAGGTCGGAACCGGCCGAATTGACGAGTGCGTTGGTCTTCACCTCCTCGGAATAGGATCCGACGCTGTTCACGATGCGCTCATCGATCGTCTGGGCCCTGTCCAGGTCCTGGGCTGCCGCGATCTTCTCGGAGAGGTCCACCGAATCGGGATGGATGCGGACCTGTGCGCGCCTGTGCTCCCTGACCGTGGCCGGCTCCAGGACGAGATCAGACTTCCTCTCTCCAGAGGCGTTCCTGACCGCCTGCTCCGCGGCCCTCATGACGGCGTCGCCGTCGAACGTCGTGGCGGTGCCGTACCCCCATCTGCCGCCTGCCCACGCCCTGAGGCACACACCACCCGTGCTCTTCTGCACCAGCTGACGTATGTCCCCGTTCATGGAGCTCACACCGGTGACCCTCACGGTCTGGGACCTGGCGTCGGAGAACTCGGCACCGAGATCCTGCATCCTGCCGACGGCCTTGTGGAGTATGTCCTGGGCCTGCTCGGCCTTCATCATGACGGCCTGCATCAGACCACCGTGAAGGAATGGTCGAAGGAGGTCAGAATCTCACAGCCGTCATCGATGATCAGACACGTGTCCTCGATCCTGATGCCGCCTACACCGGGTATGTACACGCCGGGCTCGGCGGACACGACGTTCCCTGTGCGGAGCACCTGCTCTGACTTGGGGGAGACGGATATCGACTGGTGCACATCCATGCCAATGCCGTGTCCGAACGAGTGGATGAAGCGGCCCTTGAACTCCGAATCGTCGATGACCTTCCTGGCCGCCAGGTCCGCATCGCAGGCCTTGGCCCCGTCCCGGTACTGGGCGATCCCGGCCTTCTGAGCCTCCAGCACGACCTCGTAGGCCCTCTCCAGGACCTCCGGGGGCCTGCCTAGGAACACCGTGCGGGTCATGTCCGAACAGTACCTGTCGTACTTGGTTCCGAAGTCGAACAGGGCGGTATCACCCATCCTGAGCCTGTAGTCGCATGGCATGTGGTGGGGCTGCGACGAGTACGCTCCGAAGGCCGCGATGGTGTCGAAGGCGTTACCTGTGCCTCCGAGCTCCCTCATGCGGGAATCCATCCTGGCGGCGACCTCCTTCTCCGAGACCCCCTCGGACAGCATCCCCGGGATCTCCCCGGCGACTATGGATGAGATCCTGCAGGCCTCGCGGGTCGCGGCGATCTCCTTCTCGTCCTTGACGGAGACCGTTGCGGATATGGCCTTCCCGGCATCGACCACCTCGATGCCCTCGACCGTCCTCTCGACGTACCTGACACCGGCGTACGTCGCGGAGCTTACGTTGAACCCCACCTTCCTGCATCCCTTCAGAGCGTCCCTGATGAAGTTGTCGCGCTCCTCGCGGTTGTGATACACGCGCACATCCCCGACACCGTCATGGGCGCCCTCCTCCTCGAGGATGCTCACGATGACGTCCAGGTTCCCGTCCGGACGCACGATGGCGAACGACCCCTCGAAGGTACCGGACTTCTGCTCCGTGAGGTACCAGAACGTGGAGTCGAGGAACGGCTCACCGTCGTTCACGATGACGACGGCATCCATGTCGTCCTTGGCATTCGAAATGAGCCTCTCGGCCCTTGATTTAGGCATGCCTTCCGCTATAATGCAGGACTATATTGGGGTAGCGATGGAAGGCGCAGGGATGCCGGGACGTCGTACACATCCGGACATCCCCTCTGATGGGTTAAGCAGGGGGCGTCCCCTGCGTTTTCATCGGTATGTCCTCAGATCCCGATCCACTCGTTCCTCACGATCCTCTTGAGGGCCGAGATGGCAGACATCGCGGCCAAATAGGAGGTCCTGGGGTTGTCGGGCGAGGGTACGTTGAACGTGTGGCAGGTCATCTGGCCGAACTCCCCCTTTACCCTGAGTTCGTGGGAGTTGCTGTGTCTGGCCGGATCGACCACGATCGTGACCTTGGTCCTGTCGAAGCCCACGCCCAGGAGGGAGACCGTGGCGGCCACGTTGATGTTCTTGGGGAACAGCTTGACCGCGTCCCTGGCCGTGCCTGAGAACACCGTGGTCGGCTCGGTCAGCTTGTCCACGTCTATGCCGTGCTCCACGATCCAGTCCACACCCTCCAGACTCTTGGGGCCCTTGGTCGTGATGAGCTCCACCTCGTCCAATTCCCCAACGGCGGAAGAGCGGAGGCCGTCGGTACCGCAGACCGCACCGGAGGGGATGAAGATCTTGGCCTCCGAATGGGCGGCCTTCTCCTTGACCATGTCCCTGAACTTGTCGTCCACGAGAGCACCGACGGACATTATCATGATGTCCACACCCCTAGCGACGACCTTGGGGACTATGTTGGTGGCGGCCCTCTGGGAAGCCGCCTCGATGACCAGATCGGTGTGGTAAAGCTCCTCCTCCACATCGTTGATGAGGATCGCCTTGTTCAGTTCGGCGGCGAGCTTCTCGGCCCTGGGAGTGTCCTCATCCATGAGGTATATCCTCTTGACCTCGGCCATCTCGTCGGCCGCCTTGGCGAGTTTGGACCCGATGGATCCGCACCCTACGATTGTTATGCGCATGAGGCGTAACTAAAATTCTCAATATAATAGCGTTAGGGAAGGAATCGTAGTGTTAAGGCCCAATAACTACGAAATTCGTTGTTTCGATATCGTTATCCGTTGTTGTCGGCGGGGATGACCCCGCCGACCGGAGGAAACCGGTCCGACGGATCGCACCGGTGGCCCGGATCACCTCTTGGCGAGCATCGCCTCGAGATCCTGGTCCGGCGTCGATATGGGACGGATCCCGTAGTTGTCGACAAGAACCTTCAGCACCCCAGGCGAGACGAACGCCGGAAGGGAGGGTCCCAGGTATATCCCCTTGACACCGAGGTACAGGAGTGTGAGGAGGATGCAGACCGCCTTCTGCTCGTACCAGGACAGGACCATTGTGAGGGGGAGGTCGTTGACACCGCATCCGAATGCATCGGCCAGAGCCAGCGCCACCTTTATGGCTCCGTAGGCGTCGTTGCACTGCCCCATGTCCAAGAGCCTGGGTATGCCGCCTATGTCCCCCAGATCCAGGTCGTTGAACCTGAACTTCCCGCAGGCCAGGGTGAGGACCACCGAATCGGAGGGGACCTTCTCGACGAACTCCCTAAAGTACCCCCTTCCGGGCTTGGCGCCGTCGCATCCACCGACGAGGAAGAAGTGTCCTATTGCACCGGATTTCACGGCATCGACGATCGTCCCCGCGTTGGACAGGATCGCCTCCCTTCCGAAGCCGGTGGTGTACTCCACCGATCCGGGACGGTCCTCCCTGAACCCGCCGGTCTCGAGGGCCCTGTCGATCAGCTGCGAGAAATCCCCTCCCTCTATGTGGACAGTGCCGGGATAGCACACCGGGCCGGATGTGAACACGTCGGCCGAATAGCTGTCCTTGGGAGGCATGAGGCAGTTCGTGGTGAACAGCACGGGCACGCCTATTCCGTCGAGCTCCGACCTCTGGTTCTGCCATGCGGTCCCGTAGTGGCCCTTCAGATTCCTGTAGCGGGACAGCTCCGGATATGCGTGTGCGGGGAGCATCTCCCCATGGGTGTAGATGTTGATCCCCCTGCCCTCCGTCTGCTCGAGCAGGACCTTCAGATCCTTCAGATCGTGTCCGGAGACGATGATTGCCGGCCCCTTCTCGATGGATGTGGACACCTTCACGGGACCCGGGATCCCGAACTCAGAACGGTTGGCGGCATCGAGCATCTCCATGCAGACGAGGTTGGCCTTCCCCACCTCCATCACCATGGCGAGGAGCTCGTCGGCACCGGCATCGGACCCGATCGTCCGGAGACCGTCGTAGATCGTGTCCATGACGGTTCTGTCGGTCCTTCCCAGGACCGCGGCGTGGTACGCATAGGCGGCCATCCCGCGGAGTCCGAAGAGGATCAGCGATTTCAGCGAACGGACATCCTCCTGCGCACTCCACATAGCGCCCATGTCATATGGCTCGACACCCCCGGACAGGGCGATGATTCCCGCCTCCTGCGCACAGAGGTCGTCGGCATCGAAATCGACGTTTGTCAGCGTAGAGAACAGTGCCCTCATGACGGCCATGTCGGCCTCCGGCCCGAGGGCGCTGCGGTCCGCAGAGATGGCGAGTGCCACGAGCGCACCGGTCAGACGGTCCTGCAGCCGGGACACCTCCGCCGTCTTACCGCAGACACCGGCCCTGCCGGTGCAGGCCTTCCCGCCTGCGGTCTGCTCGCACTGATAACAGAACATCGGTACATCTGATTCCATGATTGTGCCTCCACGTTTTGTGGTCGTCTTTACAATCATGATGCAATTAATATAACAGAAACGTTGTTTATACAACAGATATCATGAGAGGCAGGAGTCAGGTCCTGAGGAACACTGGACTGTTCGAGGGGATAGAGGACGGGGAGATGGAGACCATGCTGAAGTGCCTGGAGGCGTTCACCCGCAGGTACGCCAAGGACGAGTTCCTCTTCCGCCGCGGCGACCGCACCGAATGCCTGGGGGTGGTCCTGGACGGGAACGTGAGGATAGTACGTGAGGATTGGTGGGGCAACAGGACGTCCCTGGGAGACGTCGGCGTCGGGATGCCACTGTGCACGGAGTACGCCTGCACATCTGACCCGCTGGACGTCAGCATAGTGGCAAACGAGCCGACCGAGGTCATGTTCCTGGATGTCGGCAGGGCAGCGAACGTGTGCAACTCATCCTGCGAGTTCCACAACCGCCTGGTGAAGAACCTGATGAGGAACCTCGCAGGGACATCCATGGTCATGAACCGCCGCCTCGACCAGCTGGCGAAGAGGTCCACCAGGGAGAAGATCTGCGCCTTCCTCTCCGATCAGGCCCGGGCCGCCGGATCCAGCGATTTCATGATAGGCATGAACCGTCAGGAGATGGCGGACTACCTTGGCGTCGACAGGAGCGCCATGTCGACCGAGCTGGGGAGAATGCAGCGCGAGGGGATCATCGAGTTCCAGAAGAACCACTTCGTGCTGAAGTGATCACCGGGATCCGCACCACTCCGCCATGAACTCGTCCAGGAACCTGACCATGTACTCATGGCGGGCGGCGGCCATGCGCCTCGCCGTCCCGGTGTTCATGGAATCCTTCAGAAGGAGCAGCTTCTCGTGGAAATGGTTGACGGTGGTGCCCCTGTTGGCATGGTACTGCTCCGCATCCATCCCCAGCCTCGGCTCCTCGCCGGGGATGTGCATGGCGCGGCCGCGGCTGCCGCCGTAGGCGAAGGCCCTGGCGATCCCGATGGCGCCGATGGCATCCATCCTGTCGGCATCCTGGACGATCCTGCCCTCCAGGGTGTCGGGGACCACGGAGTCCGTACCTTTGAACGATATCTGTGATATTATCCCGATCACACGACCCTGCACATCCGCCGGGATCCCCTGGGAATCCATGAAACGACGGGCGTTGGCATACCCGTTGTCCCCGAACAGCTTCCTGTCGTCGGCATCGTGCAGGAGCGCCGCAAGCCTCACGACGTCCGTGTCACCGCCCTCCTCGCGGCATATGGAGACTGCCATGTCGTGCACACGCATCGTGTGCCAGATGTCATGGCCGCTGCTGTCGCCTTCGAACAGGGACTTCAGGAAATCGTGTGCGCTCGAGAATACGGACTCGTCCATAGGTCATCATGTCGCCGTCGGACTTCAACCTTCCATCCCTCTCCGGCAGTCACATACGGAATCGCCGTTCAGTCCCTGAGGCACGTGATCGGGATCACGTGAACCCCGTCTTCACGGGTATAGGCGACACCTGTAGCGATAATGACCGCCATGAAGGCAGGTTCGCCCATCGTATCCGTGTTTATCCTGTCCCTGAGCTTGATCAGGTTCGCAGCGCCCTCGTCCACCCAGCTCTCACCGAGTTTCACTTCCACCAGAGCCCACCGGCCATCATTCAGATGGATCAC
>CAZLMR010000006.1:0-17398 GCA_964560575.1 uncultured Methanomassiliicoccales archaeon
CTGATCGGCGGCTACATCACCGAGGCGGTATCCTGGCACTGGGTCTTCTTCATCAACGTCCCGCTGGCCATCGTCAGCATCCTCCTGACGGTGAAGGAGTTCCCGAAGCCCCTGGAGGGCGCGGAGCATGTGGTGGACACCAAGGGCATATGCCTGCTGTCCGTCCTGCTCCTGGACGTCCTGCTGTTCATCGAGCTCGGCGGGAAGAGCTTCGAATGGGTGAGCCCGGTCAGCGCCGCCATGGTGGTGCTGGCACTGGTGCTGCTGTACCTGTTCGTGAGGCAGGAGAGGCGCGCCAGGGACCCGGTCCTGGCACCGCACCTCCTGAAGAACAGGGTGGTGGTGAAGGCGGCGGTGTTCATGCTGATCTACGGCATCGGCATGATGGGCGCCATGACGTACGCGTCGATGTTCGCCATCTACATCTTCGGGCTGACGACCCTGGAGGCCGGGTTCTACTCGCTGGCCATGGTGGTCGGCATGATGATCACGTCCCTGGTCAGCGGCCACATGGTGAACCGCACCGGGTACAGGGTCTGGCTGACAGTCGGTCCGGTTCTGTGCTTCGCCGGTCTGTACATGATGTCCACCATGGGCCTGGGACGGAGATCTGGTTCTACTGCCTCAGCACCTTCGTCCTCGGTCTGGGGCTGGGGTGCCTGTCGTCGGTCATCATGACCGCCGTCCAGAACAGCTCCAGGCCCACCGAGATGGGGATGACGACATCCTCGGTGAACCTGATCAGGTCCATCGGGTCCACAATGGGCACGGCGATATTCGCCATGATCATCACCGCCGCCATCACCGGGGAGCTGTCCGCGCTGCTGCCGGCGGACGTATTCGCCATGGTCCCGCACGACACCGGCATACTGGACATAGTGGCCGCGGTGCAGGCCGGCACGCCCGGGTACGAGCAGCTCGCCCCGTACGTGGACGAGATGCTGACGGCCTTCGCCAACAGCGTCGACATGGCGTTCCTCATCGGAGGGCTCCTGCTCCTGCTGCTGGTCGTCGGTCTGGTATTCAAGGTGGACGCGCCCTCCGAAGAGCGGAAGACATGATGTTCGCCCACCGCCCCGCCGTCCCGGCGGCGGGGAAACCGTTTTCTATCTTCGAATGCAACGGTGTCCTCATGAGGGCTGTCGATCTGAGGGAGTTCAGGAGACCGACCGAGGTGAAGAGGTTCATCGACGGCATGATGAACGACAAGCTCGAGGGCACCGGGCTCACGTCGTCGGTCGGCGCGTTCCTGGCGGAGCTCGATCCGGAGAGGGGCATGACCAACAAGGAGCTGACGGAGCGCGTCGGCGTCTCCAAGGGTCTGACCACCAGGGTCGTCAGGCAGCTCCAGGACATGGGCCTGGTGGATGTGGAGCCGGACGGCAGGGGCCAGCGCATCACCCTGACCGGGAGGGGCGCCGAGGCCAGGACGATGGTTGTCAGGGCCGCGGAGGAGTGCATCGAATACCTCTACTCGGGGTTCACGGACGAGGAGATCGTCCAGATGACCGGGATGTACCGGAAGATCGAGGATGCGATGGTCAGGTACGAGAGCGCCTCCGGCAGAGAGGATGCCGGGGACCCCTGAAGGTCCCGGCCGATCCGATCGGAAGCCCGGGTCGGATCGTTCGGCTTCAGTTATTGCTGTTGACCCGTTGTCCTTTTTGGATATGCTGTGGCATGGATCCCATCCATCACTGGAGGCTGCCATGACGTCTGTGCACGGCTATCCCCGGGTTGTGTGATATTCAATGCAGCACATTGAAGGGGGGATTATGTATCGTACATCATGGCAAAGGCAGTGAATGTGAGCATCCGCATCGACGAGGACGTGAAGAGGGAGAGAAGATCTTCGGAGAGCCGGGGTTCATCCTGTCCGCCGCTGTGAACTTGTTCCTGAGGCAGGCCATTCACCAAGTAGGGGTCCATTTCGACGTCAGGATTGGGACGCCGAATCAGACGGCTTCGCCTCATTGGAGGGAGGGGAGCGCCTTCTAAGGGGTCCCGAAGCGAAACGCTATACGGTCGAGGAACTGATATGATATCGAACGTCTGAACGATGTCATAGCCAGACTCTCCAATGAAGAGCAGCTCCCTTCCAGGTTCAGGGATCATAGGTTCAAGGGCAACTTCGGGGAATACCGGAAGTGTCAAATCATCTACGACTGATTCTGATATATCTGATTGACAGGAACGCGCTCTTACTTCTGCTCTCCCGCACGGAAGAGTACGATGACCTGTTCTAAGCGTCAAGTGCTATATCGACATGTCCTATTGTTGTTCTTCGCCTTGCTATTCCTGTATCTAGATTGTGTCTGTTTTTTGACTAGCAGGCACCCATCTCCAAGTGCGCACTATTTTACATTATTTAGTTTGACAACACTCTCAAACAGCTGTTCTGCTTGTCCACGTCGAACGCCTGATTTGGAATCCTCTAGTTTGACAACACTCTCAAACCGTTCATGTGGTCGCCGAAGGTTGCGACGAGATTTGGAATCCTCTAGTTTGACAACACTCTCAAACTCTGATGATCGCATTCGGCAAGGGCGGAACGATTTGGAATCCTCTAGTTTGACAACACTCTCAAACTCATGGGTGAGATTCAGCACATCTATGACCGATTTGGAATCCTCTAGTTTGACAACACTCTCAAACCTGCGGTGTCCGTGACCTTGCTGACCTCGCGATTTGGAATCCTCTAGTTTGACAACACTCTCAAACCCTGGTGCATGGACGCCTCCAGATAGCCCAGATTTGGAATCCTCTAGTTTGACAACACTCTCAAACTGAGGGATCCGACGAATGCGGCCGTCATCGGATTTGGAATCCTCTAGTTTGACAACACTCTCAAACATCACGCAGGAGATCCCGACAACCGGACTAGATTTGGAATCCTCTAGTTTGACAACACTCTCAAACTAAGACTACGGTCCGAAATGCAGCGTTGCTGATTTGGAATCCTCTAGTTTGACAACACTCTCAAACACAGCGATGCCATCACCGTCCCCAACGACCGATTTGGAATCCTCTAGTTTGACAACACTCTCAAACCAGAGATTTGAGGATGGTGCTAAACTTCTTGATTTGGAATCCTCTAGTTTGACAACACTCTCAAACTCTTCAAGCTGTCCAACGACGTCTCCGCCCGATTTGGAATCCTCTAGTTTGACAACACTCTCAAACAGATGATGGCGTGGACGTTCACTAGACCTCGATTTGGAATCCTCTAGTTTGACAACACTCTCAAACCGTTCATGTGGTCGCCGAAGGTTGCGACGAGATTTGGAATCCTCTAGTTTGACAACACTCTCAAACTCAGATACGCAGCTTCTCGACACCCGTATCGATTTGGAATCCTCTAGTTTGACAACACTCTCAAACATCAGCACACCTGCATGCAGGGCGATGCCTGATTTGGAATCCTCTAGTTTGACAACACTCTCAAACTCGGCATGGCGATGGTGGAGGCCAGGAAGGGATTTGGAATCCTCTAGTTTGACAACACTCTCAAACAATCTGGATCTGTCGGATGTGGCCGTGACGGATTTGGAATCCTCTAGTTTGACAACACTCTCAAACGAGCGATAAACACGGAAGCATACGGTCTCGGATTTGGAATCCTCTAGTTTGACAACACTCTCAAACGTAAACTACGTTTCTTCGAATATAGAGAGGGATTTGGAATCCTCTAGTTTGACAACACTCTCAAACCCCAAATAGTTGTAGGTCAAGAAACATCGATTTCGCATAGATCAACATCGATTATCTTCTTCGGAACGATGTATTGTGTGTCATGTGATTCTATCATAAGGATTGGATGTTGGAGATATTCTAACTGTTTGACAAGGTCGAAGTAATCCTCTGCAGATAGGAACGATGAGACATTCACAAAGATTAGCAATCTGTTGTCTGTATATCTCGAAACTAGTGAAACAAAGTCTGAGAGTCTCTCCTTCAATTCGTCTGCCAGAGGGAATTCAGGCCTCATTAGTTTGAATATAGATTCCAAGAAAGGTGGATTCATCATTACATCACTGTCATTTTCGAAGGCTATCTTCTGGCAGTACCGGACAAGAGATGTCACAGTTTCTTCTGTGGTCAGGTAATTTGCTTCTGATAATCCCAATGAGACGAGAGATTTGATAAGACCGTTTATGATAGGTTTGCTGTTTGCATCGGCCTCAAACGGATCCACGAACATGGAAACTGATTTATCGAACTCTAGATCATTGTCTCCCTCTCTTAAAGTGAAATCACCGTAACAGCCTTCGGTCTGTCTGCGGATTTCATCCACCAGTGAACCGAGAGTATCAGGGGATTCGATGATCAATTGTCTAATTGGGTGAGTTGTGAAGTCCATTCCATTCTCGAAAATATAGTGATTAAGGATTACAATACCACGAACCTGTCCAATGTATCAATTATCTCATTCTGTCTCTCACCGACCAGTACCTCCATGTTCTGGAACTGCCTCTCTGAAATCGAAAGCACCATGACGTTTCCGGACTTGGGACGATTGGCTCTCAAGTTGGTCTTTACAGTATCAGCGGCAGAAGCGTTCAGAGCTATTTTGGAGTACACAGACTTCTGTATCATAATGAATCCCTGTGAGATCAGATATCTCCTGAACGTACTGTACTGTCTCCGATCCTCAGTCGTTTCAACTGGAAGATCGAAGTAAACTATTATCCTCATTGCTCTGGATCTCATAATTGCAGAATGAAATGTCAGTCTCACTCTCGTGACTCAATAAGTCTAAGACGCTTTTCACATAGATGCGAATCCCGTTACATAGCTGATGTTCCTTCCCCTCCGTTCTCACAGTTCTGGATAGGATCGCAGCTAACTCATGTTTGGTCTGTGTGTCAAACGACTGGGGACTCATCCTGACAACATACGAATCGACCATCGGACGCAGAGGTTCCATCAGATCGCTTCCCAGGTTGAAGTGGTTGAACACATTGTCATGGAATATTCCAAGTTCTGTGTTGTAGCCTAGGGACACAATGTCGCGGTTAACAGCTGAGAGGATTATCGAATAGCCGTAGTTCAGGCAGGAATTGATGACGTTATCATCTCTTCTGGAGAATCCGTTCCCGAACAATGTATTGAAATAGACCTTGGCGGCGTGCCCCTCTCTGTTGGTGGAATCTCCAACCATCGTCTCATCAGCGTATTTTCTCAGTAGAGCTGATCTCTCAGCAGATATTCTTTCTATAACCTTTGATTGATTGTAGATCTTGTTACGGACAATCTCCGTCCACACAGCCTTCTTATCTGCTTCTTTCCAGGATATCTGTGCTCTGAGCTTGTCGGTTGAATCATGAGAACCATAGAATGGGGTCAGCTCACCGTAAGGGTTGTGTGTTTCATCGCAGAAGATGATTTTGATATTTCTTCTGCTCATCTCACATAGCAACATGGATGTCATGGATACTGCAGTACTTTCTACGATCAGAACCGAGATCTCCGAAAGATGGACCTTGCGGATTTCCGAATTTCTGACAACCAGATAGTTCATCCGAAGGTCCAATTTCGAATTACCCGTGACAACTATTGTTCTCCAGCTCATGTCATCCGATTTTTATCCTATTCTCAGACAATCCGGAAGGTGATTGGTTGATGAACCATACATCACCACAACGAGGTATCTTTTTGTTCAGAACGATCCTTCCCGTTGTTTTCACCCCTCCGGTAGATTCAAACGATGTTGTTGTTGCATCACAGTGGAAGCTGTGAAGAATCTCGATTAGTACGTTAGCTTGAGAAAGTTCGTCGGCGTTGTCGAATGCCACTCTGTTGATCTCAATGTTGGATGACAGGTTCTTCAAGACTTTGCTGTATGGAAGGGATCTGGACTTCTCAAGAAGATACTCCAGGAGAATGGTGTTCGCTTCTCTCGATATCCCATAGTATCCTGCGGTTCTGATGGTTTTATCTTTGCGATCCTCGGAGTAATTTGATAGTTTCTTGATGTAGAGCATCTTGTCATCCGGTACTAGCATCTGTATTGCTGGGTAGAAGACGATGCTATTGCCTGTTCTACCAGAGATTGTCATGCGGAATCCATCCCAATCAAAGAGGGAACCAACCCTTATGATGGGGATCAGAATCTCAACATCCTCTCCGAAGTCTTTTGAGAAGTAATCCCTGATTCCGGTCGCATCTTTCAAACGTTCAATTTCCATGACCGGAATAGATTCGACTGATGTGACGCTTCCTTTCGGTCCATTGTAGCGGATGATTGAATAGCAGGCTCCCTTGACGTTATCATATCCCCCGTATTTCTCAGCCATCCGGTTCTTCTTCCTATTGAAAAGCGTGTCCTTTGCCCGGATGAGATTGTCATCGAACAGCATTCCCTTCTGGATCACTGGATATCTCGTGAAGAGGATGTTGTCCCTGCGCATGTACCTGAGTACGGTGGCTTTAGTGCCATTGTCTCCGGGAGTCCAGGCGGTTGTTCCGTTTCTGGATACGGGTTTATCGTACATCTTCGCTAGGTTGTACTGCTCATGTGTCCCCAGGAATCTGTTCACATCCTTGGTGAATTTGGTGTCATAGACGTTGCCCACGACGATATTCAGATATGCATCCTTGGCATGATGTAGGTCATTTATCATTCTGCATTTCGTGGTGATCGGGGAATCGCAGAACTGACGGAATCTGGACACCTCGCCTGCCTTGACATATATAATATCAGTCTCTTCTCCAAACAGACGCTTGAGAATCGAGATGGCCCCTTTCACCGATTGGCTGGTCTCCACCAATTGTCTGTTGATGAACTTGGCAAGCTCGTCCTCCGTGAATGGTTCCGTACGGACGAGACGAGAGTACTTCTCCTGCCGGATCAGTTTCTTATTCAGAAGTTCATCCCAGAAGGGTCTCATATTCCTCTGCCATTCTGCCGGGATGGGGTATGTGTTGCTCTTCCTGGAGTTGCATTCTCTGCAGGCAAGGGCCATGTTGTTATGGATGCTGTCGTCCTTGGTCACAGATTGGGGATAGATGTGGTCGCGATCTACAAGGTCCTTGTTTCCGAGATTCTCCACATCAATTGGCTTCCCACAGTACATGCATCTGCCTAGCTGGGTGTAATACAGATACAGGCTGCGACTCTTCAGGTCAGCATCAGTCCTCCCCTCAAGGCTGGTCATCAAATCAACATCGGCTTTACAGGCCCTGTACAGCTGGACCAGATTGTCTTTTCTGGATTCTGTGCGCCTTCTGTCTGCAGGGTCTGTTGCCTGTCTGGTTGTTTCCACGAAAACCTTGCTTGGAGGGTGTCCTATGTGGTCAACAACATCTCTAACAACGCAGACTGTGCGCCATATGCCACGCTTGACTGCCGGGGAGACGTACAGCTCATCGACGGATTTGTATGTGATCTCGTCGTCAGACGTCATGGAGGCGTTGTAGTCATCAACGATTTTCTGGAAACCGAATTTGTGGTAAACCTCCATCAGATTGTAAGACGTATTCTCCAGGATGTCCAGTATGCATGCCTCTCTGCCAAGGTCGGGGCACACGGCTCTGATGCCGGTCAGGAAACGTTCCGATAGCCGACCCCATCCCTCGAACCTGAGTTTTGACAGGGAGGATATCTCATCTTTGCTGAGACGGTTACCAAGGGTCTGGGTGAGTCTGCTTTTCACCTGTCTGCTGTCATCGAACACTGTCGCGATACGGACAATCTCGTCACATATCCGTCTATTATTTGCTTTATCGCCTATGGCAGCGCGTATCTGGAGCAGGGGTCTGAGTGTTGACTTGATCTCATTATCAATACCTGTGATCTCCAATGGATCCTTTTTGGACACTTCTCCGATTTGTTGGAGATATTTCTTCAGGACGTTCACTGTGACTTTTGTTCTTCTAGAAGGGTCCTCGAATAGTTCTGCCACAATCCTCTTCTTAATCCTAAGTGGAAGTCTGTCTCCATTAACCCTGATGTTGTTCAGTTCGTTGTAGATCTGAAAATAGAGGTATGTGGGGGAATTCTTTGGCAGGACCTTCTCTCCAACCATGTATGTGCAAGTGCTAGTCAGATTGTCAATGAAGGATTCAGCGCTGGCCTCCGTGTCGATAACGTTCTCGAAGTTCCAGGGAGTGGTCCTCTGATTGCTCTTACGTACGACCCAGGCCCTCGACGATCTGGAGTCCAATGGTCCAATGTAGTATGGGATTCTGAATTCCTGTATCTTCACGATCTTCTCTGCAGGGGTGAATCCATCATCGCATACAGTGTTCAGGAAAGGATAGAATCTGGATACGTTAGAAAGAATTGCTCTGAGTTCCGATTGGTGAACTGTGTATGGGAGGACACTGTTCTCTTTAGAGGACTGTTTTGGCATAAACTCGTTGCTTTTTAGACGAGAGATCATGTCGGTGTACTGTGGATCATCGAAGATCCCGGTGTTCTTGAACATTGACAGACAGTATTTGCAGAAGGTAACCGAGTCGCAGGTTTTCTCAGGTTTCTTTTTTCCGCATACACCAGAGTAGGAGCAGTAGTTTCCGAAATGTTTCTTGTCTCCGAGTTTGAACATGTCTCTGTAGCAGTCAGGAATGTATGTGCGGACCGCTTTTTTCAAGGTCTTCAAATCTGCCGCGTGTTCATCATACATATTGTTGAAACCCTTGAGCATTGAGGTCAGGACCGACCATTCGTAAACTCTTTTCGCGATTCTCAGCGTGTTGAAGGTGTCTGCATCCAGAGAATCCTCCAGTTCCGCAAGCCTATCATCAATGCTCGGATCCTTGAAACTCACGCTCTGGTCTTTGAGGCTTTCATCATTGAATAGCTCGTTTAATTTGGTCTTTCCTCCAGATAGTAGGTTGGCGAACTCCTTTTCCTGTTTGGTATCGCATCCCATCGCAGCGGAAAGTACTCTTTTCTTATCGTTGACACCAGCACTCCTGTCCGAAAGGATGGATGACACTTCTGTAATATCAGGTATCTGAAGGTCCATGCCATACTTCTCGATGTCATCCAGCAATACATTCATGACATCATCGAATGATGGTATTCCTTCCGAAGATAGACCACTGAAGAGGAAATGTCCTCTATATTTCACTATGTGGTGGATGGCCAGATAAACAAGTCTGATATCTGGTTTCTCATCTGTAGTCATTAGAAAACTGCGGAGATGATAGATGGTTGGAAATTTCGAATGGAATGACCTATCGTTGAAATTTGCATCATTGAAAAGGCTGTTCGGTTGGATCTGGTTACGATCTTCGATCTTCAATCCGCTTTCATCAAGTCTTTCGAAGAATCCCTGATCGACCTTGCAGATCTCGTCGTTGAAGATTTCTCTCAGCAGAGCTATTCTCTGTTTTCTGCGATTGTATCTGCGTCTCGCACATCTGTGTGTCCTGCGTTCACTGGCAGTTTTTCCCTCATCGAAAAGATGCACTCCCCAAAGAGCCTTTCTACTATTCTGGAGTATGTTGTAATCTTTGTCGGTGACAGCCCATCCAAGGGAGCTGGTTCCAATATCTAGGCCCAGATAGTAGTCACAGTCCTTAGCATCCTCGGTTCTCATAATGGAGGATTGCATTCTAGTTATTATAATAAGAGCATAAAAATTTATGACTTAGGTTATTCTTGTTTTCAGTAAACTTTAAGAAATACATTCGGATATCGATTTGACAACACGAGTTCAAATAAGGCTTTGCCGGAATCACCCGAAAGGGTCCTGCAATCGGCAGGAATGCTCTGTTGTCCCTATTCATTTTCAACTAAGGTATGATGATTAATCACTTTAAACCGACTAACCATTAACCCACTAGAGGGAGGACCCGATGATCATTTACAGCGACACCAAATCCGGATTCCTGGAAGACATACTGAACGGTGTCCTGGACGAGAAGCTGGAGTCGCTGATGAGGGAGCGCTTCGGAAGGCACACTCCCGAGGGCGAGCTCCGCGCCTGGCGCAACTCCCTCGTATACATGGGCAACATCATCGGTCAGTCCTCGATCCCGGGGGACTCCGGCATCGCGATCGAGTACGGCATCCCGTACACCTCCAAGCGCGTCGACCTGATAGTCACCGGTCTGAACGAGTCCGGAGGAAACTCCGCCGTCATCGTCGAGCTTAAGCAGTGGGATTCCGCGGAGGCGGTTTCGGGGAAGGACGGGGTCGTCCGCACAGTGGTCGGTGGAGGGATCCATGAGGTCGCCCATCCCTCCTATCAGGCATGGTCCTACGCCGAGGCCATCGAGGACTTCAACGCCGACGTCCGCGACAGGGGTGTGGTTCTCGCGCCATGCGCATGCCTCCACAACTACGTCCCTCCGATGCCCGATCCGCTGGCATCCGACATCTACTCCGAATACATCTCGAGGGCCCCCATGTTCACCAAGCATCAGGGATCCGATCTGAAGCGCTTCCTGGAGAGGTTCATCAGGAAGGGGGACGGGGGCGAGACCATATTCATCCTGGACAGGGGGAGGCTGAAGCCCTCCAAGTCCCTCCAGGACGTCCTCGCATCCATGATGCGCGGCAACAGGGAGTTCACGCTCCTGGACACCCAGAAGGTGGTCTACGAGGAGGTGCTCCATCAGGCCAGGGCGATAGCCCGCGGCGGAGGGAAGAGGGTGGTCGTCGTCCGCGGCGGCCCCGGTACCGGCAAGACCGTGCTGGCGGTGAACCTTCTGTCGGACATCACCTCGATGGGCATGTCCTCCCTGTACGTGTCCAAGAACGCCGCACCCAGGAACATCTACAGCGTGAGGCTGAAGGGTCAGAAGAGGGGTCGCAGCAGGGTCGACAAGCTGTTCGTCGGATCTGGGAGCTTCGTGAATGCGGAGGCCGATGTCTTCGACGTCCTCCTGGCTGACGAGGCGCACAGGCTGAACGAGAGGAGCGGACTGTATCAGAATCAGGGAGAGAACCAGGTGATGGAGATCATCCGGGCGTCGAAGATGTCGGTGTTCTTCATAGACGAGGATCAGAGGGTGACGCTCAGGGACATCGGGACCGTGGACGAGATCAGGAGGTATGCGAGGCTCTTCGGTGCCGCCGTGTCCGAGATGGAGCTGGATTCCCAGTTCAGATGCTCGGGGTCGGACGGATACCTCTCATGGCTGGACAACGTTCTGCAGATCAAGGAGACCGCCAACCTCGACTCGGTGGATTCCGGGTTCCAGTACGATTTCAGGGTCTACGACGATCCGAACGAGCTCAGGGCAGACATTGAGGAGAGGAACGCGGCCAACAACAGGTCCAGGATGGTCGCCGGATACTGCTGGAACTGGATATCCAAGGGGAAGGACGATCCGGATGTGCATGACGTGACCATCCCGGAGTTCGGATTCGGAATGAGCTGGAACCTGGGCAGCACGAACACCTGGGCGATAGACGAGGGATCGATCAACGAGATCGGCTGCATCCACACCTGTCAGGGCCTGGAGTTCGACTACGTCGGGGTGATCATCGGCGATGACCTGAGGTACGAGGACGGGGACGTGGTCACCGACGCCTCGAAGAGGGCGAGGACCGATCAGTCGCTGAGGGGTCTGAAGAAGCAGTATCCTGATGCGACGGAGGCCGGAAGGGTCGCCAACAGGATCATCAAGAACACGTACAAGGTGCTGATGTCCAGAGGGATGAAGGGCTGCTACGTCTACTGCACAGATTCCGGCATGAGGGAGCATCTGAGGAAGAGGTCGATCTCCAGGCAGGATCTATTCTGATGACATCATGTTCATGTTGTTAGGCTCGCATCCGTGACCGATCAGTCCATGATAGAACTCGACCTTGTCCCTAGGCCGTCCGTATCCGATCCTCTCCATGACGGTCTCTCGACGTACGGATATATGAAGGGGGATGCGTGCACACACGTGACGGCACCGCCGATGGATACGGGTCACCGTCCTTCCGCATCTTCTCTCGGTCCGACCCATCCGTACCTGGCATCCCGGTAGCTCCCGACCTTCTCGATCATCCCTTTCGATCTAAGGTCGGTAAGAGCGGACTCCACCGTCCTCGGACTGACATCCGGCAACGCGGCGCAGATCTGCCTCTTGGAGACTGGTGCCAGGCTGTTCTCGATCATCCTTGCCACGCGATCGTGCTTGCTGAGCCTCCCGTCGTTGGTGACGGCGAAGCGGGTGTCCAGGTCGATGTAGCATTCCAGAAGGCACCTCAGGAAGTAGCGGACGAACGGGATGTAGGTCCATCCGTTCTCCATCCATCCTTTCGACGATTCCGCCAGCGCCCGGTAGTACGCCCTTTTCGTCAAGGAGATGTGCTCGTCCAGCGAGACGTATCTGCACACGTCGAACCCGTTGTTGTACAGCAGCGCCGTCGTCAGGAGCCTGGATGTCCTGCCGCTCCCGTCTGCGAATGGGTGGATGCACAGGAAATCCAGGATGACGCACGGGATCAGGAGCAGGGGCTCCACGCCTCCGTCCCTGGCCTCCATGTACGCCAGGACGAGCTGCCCCATCGAGTCGGGGGTCTCGGATGCCGGTACGGGCTCGAAGACGATGTTCCTCCTTCCGCCCGACATGCTCACGATGGCGTTGTCGCGGATCTTGTAATGCCCTCCACCGTGGAGGGTGTGGGACATCATTGTTCTGTGGAGGCCCAGCACGGACGTCTCGTCCAGGTCGAAGGCCGACGGGTCCTCGTGTATGGCCGACAACGCGTCGCGGTATCCCGCGATCTCGTTCTCGCTGTGCGTCCTCGGTGCGTCGTTCCTCAGCACTATGTCTGTCAGACGTTCGTCGCTGGTGACGATGCCCTCGATCTCGTTGGAGTACTTGACGGAGTTCAGCTTGGCCATGTCCTCTATCCTGGAGAACTGCGTTCTGTATCTAGATGCGCGGATCCCGCCGAGGGCGTTGATCCCCCTGATCCTGGATATCAGCTCTGTGATGTCGGGGGGGAGCGGCCCCAGGATCTCGGAGAAGTCGAAGACATGCATACGGCTGATGATTTACTTACTATTCATCTCTGAATAATAGTAAGTAAATCGCATTGTGGTGAGCGTTACTCACTATTTTTTCAAATGAAATCGTAAGTAAAATGGGAAGCGCGTGAGAAAGACAGTTCCGTTCCAGACATCCGCCGATGGTCTCTGGTCGCATCCGTTCATCCTCTATCGGTGAAATTCAGAGATCTGAATCCATGGATAGAAATTCAGAATTCTGAATATTAAAATCAAAATTCAAAAAACTGAATTTTCAAAACTGTTAAATCGTCGGACAGGGATCGCGCATCATGCAGGGATTCGTCGGGAGGGCCAGGGAGCTCTCCGTGCTATCATCGTTCATGGAGAACCCCGGGATCAGGGGGCTGGCGGTCTACGGCATCCGTCAGGTTGGGAAGTCCGAGCTGCTGAAGCACTTCGCGGACGGCAGGAGATCCGTCTACGTGCAGCTGGACAGAGGCTCCGAGGAGGCCATAGCCGAGAGCGCCGTCAGCCAGATCAGGGCCGGATACGAGGTCGAGGGGGAGCCTAGGACGATATCCGGGCTCCTGGATGTCCTGGGCCGCATATGTTCCGAGGAGCCGACACTGGTGATCCTGGACGAGTACCCCTACATGTCCGAATCCGCTGTGCATGCGGACACGATGATGCAGAGGTTCATGGATGGAGCCGTGAAGGAGACAGGGTCTAAGGTGATCATCTGCGGATCACAGCTGTCCTCCATGCTGGATATCGTGGAGGACCGCGGCAATCCCCTGTACAGGCGGTTCATGATGAGTCTGGAGGTCCTGCCGATGAGCTTTGAGGACACATGCAGGTTCCATCCGGGCATGGACGACAGGGATCTCATGAGGATGTACATGATGCTGGGAGGGATGCCCGGCGACCATCTCGTCTTTCAGGGGAGGACGTTCAGGGATGTCGTCGCCAACACTTTCCTGGTAAGGGGGATGCCGTACAGGAATCTTGCACGTGCGCGCATAGGTGTCGAGACAGGGAGGACCGACGACAATGTGGCCATCGTCAGGGCCGTTGCCAGGGGCAGGGTCAGCCTGAAGGAGATCTCCCGTTTCACGGGCATACCGGAGAGCACATGCTCCGGCTACATAGCGAATCTGGAAGCCATCGGGATACTCGGGCACCGTCACCCCATGGCCGGGGCCCCCTCGCGCAAGAGCTATCTCATAAGGGACGGCCTTGTGGGGATCTGGTACAGCGTGTTCAACGACATGGACGAGAGGACCCTCCCCGATGACACCGATAGGAGATTCGAGGTCCTGTCCAACAGGGTGGAGACCTATTTCGGGCACAGGTTCGAGATGTTCTGCACCGAATGGATGACGCACAGTTACGCTTGCACCGACATCGGTACATGGTGGGGTGTCGAGGAGGATGAGGACGGTGAGCGGGTCGGAGTCGACATAGACATTGTGGCCGATGTGGTCGAGAGAGGGAAGAGGGGCACCGTATACTGCGAGTGCAAGTTCCGCAACAGGATGGCTAAGGCGGCCGACTTGGAGACTCTCAGGAGGCGGGCCGAGAGACTGGACAGGTCATTCAATCTGGTGTTCTTCTCAGCCGGAGGATTCGAGAGGGAGATGGTGGCGGAGGCGTCCGAATGCGGGGCCGTCCTGATAGGCATCGATGAGCTCATGGGCAGGGTCTCCGCGCCGAGCCTCCTGTTCCCCGAACGGCCGGATCCGTCCGATGACGACCAAGCTCTCCGACGGTTCCGAACGACCATCCGTTCATGTTATAACGTACATGCCCTCTGGGCCCGGTCATGTGGGAGCTCTCGGTTCTCGAATGGTTCGAATCCATCCACGGCACCGCGCTGGACCAGGCGATGGTCGGCATCACCGGCAGCGCCACGTCAGGCCTGATATGGTTCGCGCTGGGCTTCCTGATGACCTGCTCGCAGAGATGGCGCAGGTGCGGCGTCTCGGTCGTCGTCGCCGTGGCCGTCACGTACATCCTGGTAGACATTGTCCTCAAGCCGCTGGTCTGCAGGGACCGGCCCTTCGACGTGGCGGATTTCGAGCTGCTCGTGAGCGCCCCGGACACATGGTCCTTCCCCTCCGGCCACACGGCATCCGCGTTCGCCGGGGCCGCCGCGATACTGATACACAGCAGGAGGTGGGGCGCCGTGGCGATGGTCTATGCCGCACTGGTCGGCGTCTCCCGTCTGTACCTGTGCGTGCACTGGCCCACCGACGTCGTCGCCGGAGCGCTTATCGGCGTCGCCGTGGCGTTCGCGGCGGTGTGGTTCATGTCCCGCTGGATCCCGTACTTCAGGGACCTGGACCGGGGCGACGCCGTAATCTGAGACGGTTCCACGGCGGATACTGGCCAGGATAAATACCGCCGAGTGGGATGGACCCTCCATGACCACAGGGGTTCTGGGAATAATAGGGTGTCCGATGCTCGAGGACAACCTCATCTACTGTCTGAAGGACGATCCCGATGCGAAGGACATCGCCATCATCGAGAACGAGAACGTCGGCCCGCTCCGCAGGAAGCTGGACGCCCGCGGCATCCCCTACAGGATGATCGGGATGGACGACGTCCTCGCCGGCAGGTACGTGCCGACCGAGGGTGCGTTCAACATGCTGATCTACGAGTTCAGTCTGGGGAAGCATGCGTACCCCGACCAGTTGAAGGAGTGCGTGGAGGAGGTGGCCGGGGAGTTCCAGCCCTACGTGGACGCCATCGCGTTCTACCTGGGCACCTGCGGGAACTACCAGTGGGACATCCCCAAGTGGTGCGAGTCCAAGGGCTACAAGCCCTCGGCCATGTTCTGCGACGCCGACGGCAACCTGTGCCACGACTGCGTCGGTGTGGCCATCTCCGGAGGTCCCAGATATCTGGAGATGGAGAAGAGGTATCCCGGGTACATGTTCATGTTCCCGTCCATGGTCAACAACTACGAGGAGTTCATGCTGGCCAACAACAGGGAGTCCGTGGAGGCCACCAAGAACCTGACCCCGGAGATGATGGAGATCCTCGGAATCGAGCCGGGCCAGGACGGCTACATGAGGTGGCTCCTGAAGCTCGGCCACTATGAGCACATGCTGAAGCTGGACAACGGCATAGGCGTGGACGATGCGGACTTCGACGAGGGCCTGGAGAAGCTGAAGGCCAGGAACCATCTGGATGTGGTGGAGGCCGAGCCCGGATGGGCCAGCACCCAGCCGACCCTGGACCTGTACAGCAGGTGCAAGCGCATGCTCGACGAGGCGCACGGCGGGAAGGCCTGAGATCCCTCCACTTCCAATGCCATCGGGATCCGGGACGCATCCCCTCCGGGGCGTGCGCGGATCTTAGAAAAGAAAATGATGGGGGCGAATGCCCCCTGAACGGTTTCTTCGGATCACTCCATGACGTCAGCCATGGAGTAGACCTTTCCCTTGGCCTGCTTCACGACCCAGCCGGCGGCCATGACGGCGCCGCCGACGAAGATCTCCCTGGAGTGGGCCTGATGGCGGATCTCGATCCTCTCGGAGTTCCCGATGAACATGACGGTGTGGTCGCCGACGATGTCCCCGCCCCTGATGGCGTGGATCCCGATCTCCTTTCCGCGGGGGCAGACCCCCTGCCTCCCGTAGACGAACTCCTTGCCGCCCATGGCCTCGCTGATGATCTCGGCGGCGGTCATGGCGGTCCCGCTGGGGGCGTCCTGCTTCTGGTTGTGGTGGGCCTCGATGATCTCCACGTCGTAGTCGTTCCCGAGGAGGAGCGCGGCCTGCCTGATCAGCTTGTTGAAGACCGCGACGCCGATGGAGTAGTTCGTGGAGATAACGGCGGCGACGTTGTTCCTGGCGACGGCGTCGGCGATGCTCTGCTTGACCTCGTCGGACAGTCCGGTGGTTCCGATGATCAGGTTGACTCCGGCGTCGGCCGCGATGGGGGCGTTGACGGCGGTGGCCTTGGCGATGGTGAAGTCCAGGAGCACATCGGTCTTGGAGTCCTTCAGGACCTGTGCCAGGTCCTTGGAGTCGGAGACGGGGACCCCGATGGCTCCCGCGCCGACGATCTCCCCGATGTCCTTCCCGATGTTGACCAGGTCGAAGGCGGAGGACACGGTCATGCCCTCGGTGGCCAGGATGCGCTTCACGAGCATCTGCCCCATCCTTCCGCAGGCCCCTACGAGCCCAACCCTTGTGACGTTGCTGTCTGTCATGGTTATCTGAGGGACATGATGATCGGGTCCCCTATTTATGTATCGGACTGGGAGGGATGCGGGCGGTGCCCGCGCAGGCCTCACTCGTCCCACTCGGCGAAGAGCTTGGAGATGCCCTTCTTCGCGACGGACCAGCAGGGGACGCCGCCGATGAGCACGGCGACCTTGATGGCCTCCAGGATCTCCTCCTTGGTGGCGCCGTAGTTCTTCGCCACCCTGGCCTGGGCGTAGACGCAGTCCTCGCACATCCTGACGGCCACGCACGAGAGCGCCA
>CAZLMR010000007.1:0-8017 GCA_964560575.1 uncultured Methanomassiliicoccales archaeon
AAGGTCAGGGATCGGCAACGTCAATAACTGATACCCAACGTTCCCGAGTTAGAGTGCCAATTCGCTGGAATAGGGGCCATGTATGTAGAGGCTGAAGGAATATTTGGGGCCATAGTCCCAACAGTTGAGAATATAGCACCCCCTCTGCATCGTTAAACGGTCATCGAACCTTTTGACATCGAGTCCGTGGCCTGCAGCTCTGGCTACTGCCGCGATCATACTGCGTGGGTCGTGATGCATCATCTCACTCTCAGATATCCTTCAAATTCGTGTATTTAAATTCGGACTGCGACTATGTTCTCATTGATTGCATCACGACTGTACGATCATTGAGATCGATCAGTCCGCGAACAGCATCACATCGCTCCTCATCAGCCTCATGAACCTGTACGTGCGGAGCTTCCCGGTCTTGGGATCCGGCATCTCCCTGATGCATGCCTCCTTGTAGTTGCACTTTTCCAGCACCCTGCCGGAGGCCTCGTTCTCCGTGTCGTACCTGGCCTGGACGTAAAGGTAGTCGGTGGAGTCGAGGATGTACCTGGAGATGGCGGTCACCGCCTCGGTCATGTAGCCGTTGTCCCAGTACCTCTGCGCGAGGCAGTACCCTATCTCGCAGTATCTCTGGTCCGGATGGTCGCGGACGGCGGTTATGCTCCCGATCGGTTCCCCGGTCGACCTCAGGGTGATGCACCAGTCCATGCTGCCGCTCTCGTACTGGCGGACCCATGAGCCGATGATCCTCCTGGTCTGCAGGACATCGCGGTGAGGGGACCATGTGGCGAACCTGGTCACCTCCGGGTCGGACATCCAGTTCCTGAAGCATGCCTCGGCGTCATCCTCCGAGAATCTCCTGAGGATGAGGCGCTCGGTCCTGAGGTTGGGGGTGCGGATCACTCTATCTCCACCTGCAGGGATGCCATCACATCCAGCGCCCTCTCGCCCAGGTCGCGGTCGTACGATGCCACGCAATCCCTGCGGATATGCACCCTGGCCTCCGGGTTGGCGGTCCTGGCGATGACCGCGTTGGCCATGACGCAGATGTTGGTGGCGACGCCGCACAGCTCGACCTCGTCGTATCCCTTCAGGATCGTCATGAGCTCTGCGCATCCGAACGTTTCCTTCTCAATGATGCGGCAGCGCGGATCGTCGACGAAATGTGAGATGCGGGGATCGAACTCCCATCCGGGCGTCCCCCTGATACAATGTGGTGTCGGGAGGAGCCTACCCTCCCTTGTGTTGAGGTAACCGTCATCGTGGGTGTCTCTGGTGAGGAACACGTCGTCACCCGCGCGGAGATGCTCTGATATGCGGGCACATATCCTCTCCCCGATTAAATCGGCATCCCGGCTTCCCAGGACGCCTGTCACGAAATCGTTTTGATAGTCCACCACGACCAGGGCGCGCATGCCCGGCCATTGGGCTCACACCTTTATGTTGATGTTGGCCGTGTTCCTCCTGACTATCTCGAACACTAGGCTGTAAGGGATACCCTGCGCTATGGATATGTCCACACAGGTCCTTCCCTTCCTGTACTCTCCCATTATGAGCCCTTCGAGAACGGAGTCGACCTCCTCCATCTGCGGACTGATCCTGTGGATGTCGACCTCGCGCTCGCTTGCCCAATCCTTGGATGAGCACAGTGGGCACTTCCTCGGGACCTTGGTACCCTTGGCATTCCAGCTGTAGCCGCAACGCTTGCAGGTGTAACTGCGAGGTGGAGTGTTCCACTGGTGTGTCCCGCATGAGGGGCACCTCTTGGGTGCTCCGTTGTGGGAGTTCCACGTGTGGCCGCAGCGAAGGCATGTAACCCTGAGATGGGGGTCATTCCACTTTATCGAGCGGCACTTTGGACACCTCTTGGGCAGCTGGTCCTTACGCGGGATCCACTCGTACGAGCACCTCGCGCATCTCAACAAACTGCTGAGAGGTATGGTTGGGGACATACACATATGTCTATACTTATGAGTATTTAATAGTATGCGTAAGATTTATATTGTTGGATGTATCCTCCAACTCACCATCCTAGTTTAAAAGCCGTCCATGACGCAAAATAGACATTTGCATAACGCGGATGTCTGAGGATAGCCAAGAACCCTCTCCACAGCGAGTATCCGTTGCGGAACGGCCTCATCGCGGTCACGATATCCTCGTCCGTCCACTCCCTGAACTGGCGATGGGCCTCCATGAAGTGCCGGTTGGTGTGCGGCGACCTCCTGACCCATCCGGCATACCGTCCGAGATCCCCCTTCCTGACGGCCTCGGCGGCGATCCTGCCGGAGAGCATCGCCATGCCTATGCCTCCGTAGCAGAGGGCGTTGGCCAGACCCGCGGCGTCGCCCACCAGTGCTGCATCCCCTTTCACGACCTCCGGCACGCCCCCGAACGGGAGATGCCTGGCACCGGTGGAGACCGTCCCCTCCGGGACTGGGGCGCCCTTCGGTGATCCCACGGACACCATGCCGTCCCTGGACGGGAACCTCCATCCGTAGAGGCCGTCGTACGATTCGCCGACGGAGAACGCCAGCACGCTCCCGCCGTCCCCCGGGAGCAGGTTGTTGACGACCGGGATCACCTCCGGTCTGGTGCCGAACAGGTCCCTCCTGACGACGGAGTGCGCGCCGTCCGCACCTATCAGGTATCTGCACTGAATGGGTCCGATTGTTGAGTCCACTAGGAACCGTTCGTTCTCCTTTCTGACCAGCGTCGCCGTCCCGCGGAGGAACTCCGCATCGCAGAGCCCCCTTATCTCCCTCAGCATCGTCGGGCGGTCCACTATGTTACCCTTCACGGGGATGTCTATGTCCACCCCGCCAGGGTACGATATCCTGATGCGATCCGCCCTCCCGACCACAGCCCTGGGCTCGATCCCCGCCTTGGAGAACATCCTGTCGCTGACCGCCTCCCCGCAGACGGAGTGGTATCTGGGGAACATCGCGTCGGACAGCCTCTCGAGGACGACCACCCTCCCGGGATACCCGTTCAGGTGGTACGCTGCGGAGACCCCCGCGGGTCCGGAGCCTATGATTAGAACATCGCACTCCATGGTATCACGCCAGCAGCACCAGATGCTTGGACACCGCCATGCGGATCCTCATCATAAGCGTCCTCCCCTCGTACATCTCGTTGGTGTACTCCGTGCTGACCTCCAGGTCCTGCAGGAACTGGTCCACGGCCTGCTGCGTGATCCTCTCGGAGTACATCATCACGTTGGTCTCGAAGTTCAGCGTCAGCGACCTGTGGTCCAGGTTGGCGGAACCGACGGAGCAGAAGCAGTCGTCCACCGCGATCATCTTCTCGTGGATGAACCCGTCGCCGTACCTCCAGACCCTGACCCCGGCCTTCATCAGGTCGTGGGAGTACGTCATGTTGTTCCAGAACAGGAACATGTGGTCCTTCTTGTCCGGGATGAGGATCCTCACGTCCACCCCCGACCTCGCCGCGTTGGTGAGCGCCAGGAGCATGGAGTCGTCAGGAGCGAGGTACGGGGTGGTGATGTACAGCCTCCTCTTGGCGCTGGAGATCATGGAAAGATACTGCAGCTGGACCGGGTTGTTGGGCATGCTGTCCGGCCCTCCGGAGACGAGCTGCATCCTCACATCCCCGCTGTGGGGCAGGGTCATGTCGCCGAGGTAGTGACCCAGCGGCTCCAGGGGGTCCTTCCTGGCGGAGTACTGCCAGTCGGCGCTGAACCTCACCGCCATCGGCAGGATTCCGAGGCCCTCCACCCTCACGGATGCGTCCCTCCAGTGGCCCAGGGGCCCCTCCCCCTGGTACTCGTCGCCGATGTTGAACCCGCCGCAGTACGCCACCTTCCCGTCGATGATCGCGATCTTCCTGTGGTTCCTGTTGTTCTTCTTGGGACTGAGCATGAGGTTGAGCGAGGAATGGAACATCGCGTAGTGCCCGCCGGCGTTCCTGAACCTGTAGATCCCTTCCTTCGGACCCTTGCCGATGCCGAAGCCGTCCGTGAGCAGACGGACCTCCACGCCCTCCCTGACCTTCTGGGTCAGGATGTCCATGAGCTCGTTGCCGCGACGGTCGTTACGGATGATGTAGTACTCGATGAGGATGCTGTGCCGGGCGTTGCGGAGGTCCGCGAACATCGCGTCCATCTTCTCCTTGCCGTCCGTGTAGAGCACCACGTCGTTGTCATCGGAATAGGACCATGCACCGGCCCTCTCCAGGGCCTTGGCCATCCTGTATATCTCGGCCTTCTCCGGATCGTCCGCCAGATCGGTCTCCAGGAGATTGCCCTGGTGCTCCGCCGCCACCATCAGCTGCTGGTCCGTGACGTTCTTGGGCATGAACTTCCTGCGGTTGTAGATCGTCGACCCCATGTACATGTACAGGATGAATCCCACAGGGGGCAGCAGTATCAGCACCACCAGCCATGTGAAGAACACGCGGGGGTCGTACCTCTCCAGGAACAGCATGATCAGGAGGGCGATTATGTCGAAGACGACGATCACCATCACCAGATCGGAAAGGACGTTCGTGTAGGACAGGAACGTCTCCATCTCCGGGGACCAGTTGAAATCGTATTCCGGTGGCACTTCCGACCCTAGGCCGAATCAGTATATAGGGGGTTGCCCGGAAGCATCGCCGCAGTCCGCGTTGTGGGAACGGCTGTCCTCCGGAGGAACGTCGGCGCACATCGATTGAGACGTCAGTGCAACGATTGCCAGGTAGTCTGGGAACCGTTTTATCCCCCTCACGGTTGAGGGGCGTCCCATGAGATGCCCATACTGCAACGGAGATGTACCCGACTTCTGCCCGTTCTCGATGTGCCCCTGCTGCGGACAGCCTCTCGAGGCCCGCCAGACGGGGAACGGCATACCCAGACCCGAACTGAGGGGCGGCAGGTTCTGAGGAACCACCGCCCTGTCACAACCCTTTACTTCTACTGAAATTAGGATGTCCGGCGGCACGGGATGATGCCGCCGTCATGACGAGGAACGATCGACGACATCGACCGGACATCTGCGGATCACAATGCAGAACCGCGGCCTCATGTGGCGAACCCCTCTAGAACGGATGCCCGGGGAGGACCCGGACGGCGATCGACATCGATGCTGAACGAACGGGACATTCGCGGAAGCATGTGGGAATGATGGGGATAAGTGGAGCCGCCTGAGGGATTTGAACCCCCGGCCTGCTGATTACAAGTCAGCCGCTATACCCCTAAGCCAAGGCGGCACCGAACAGTCGTATCCCCATCTCGTTTATATCGGTTTCCCCGAATCCGTCGGTCACGCGGGCCCGAGCGACACTATTATATCAGACTAAGCAATCGCCAGCCCCATCCTATCACATTCATCAGGTGATTCAAATGGCAGACGCTAAAAGGATTGTCCGCATCGATTACAAGGCCTACTTCGCCGAGGCCGACAAGCTCTACGACACCACGAACGCCGACGCAGCCAAGGAGGCCGGCATCTTCAACGAGAAGGTCACCTACGCCCCCATGGCCTACGTGGTCGGATCCAACTCCCTGTACGCCGACGTCGACGCCGCCATCGCCGGTGCCGAGATCGGAAAGGAGGTCGAGGTCGTCGTCCCCTGCGAGAAGGCCGCCGGTGCCAGGAACCCCAGGCTCATCGAGCTCCACCCCATCAAGGAGTTCTACAAGAACGAGATCAACCCCTACCCCGGCATGTCCGTCAGCCTCGGCAACCGCAGCGGAATCGTCATGTCCGTCGGTGCCGGACGCGTCAAGGTCGACTTCAACAGCCCCCTGGCCGGCCACGACCTGAAATTCGAGGTCACCGTCGTCGAGGAGGTCACCGACCCCGTCGAGAAGGCCAAGTGCATCATGGAGATGGACTTCGGAACCTCCGAGGGCTTCGGATTCGGCATCATGGAGGACAAAGTCGTCATCACCGAGGCCGAGGTCTGCAAGTTCCACGAGGGCTGGGCCGTCGCCAAGTACAGGCTGGTCTCCGACTACCGCGCCACCTTCGGAGTCGACCGCGTCGAGTTCGTCCAGGTGTGGGAGTCCAAGAAGGCCGACGCCCCCGCCGCCGAGTGATCGCGATCACATCGACGTAAACCCCTTACAGAAAACACCTTCCTTTCTCACATTCCTCATCATATGAGGAAAGGTTCGGGGGCGTCTCCGCCCCCTTCCTATCCGCATCCGCTCCCGGCTCAGTCGAAGAAGGCCAGGATCGAGTTCAGCTCCCTGTTCACGTTGTCCCTGCGCTCCACACCCCTGTAGGGATTCCTCCTGGGAGCGGTCGGCTCCCTGAAGCGCTGGCTGGGCATGGGTATGATCAGTGTCTGCTGGTAATGCTTCATCTCTCTTCTCTCCCACAGCTCACAAGGCTGCGATATGGAGATGGGCGGGAGACTATAATTACTGCTCGTTGTTATGTTTGTAATAAAAGAAATTCCAGTAATGTATGTCATCGTGAGGATGCAGGCCTGGGACCGATGCGACGCGTTGCACCCCGGATGCCCGGGATGATCGATAGAAGAAAGGGGAACGGGGCGCGGGCCCCGGTTCAGTCTATGTAGAAGGTGTTCACGACGGTCCTGCCGGTCTCGGTGAGATGGTACTTGTTGCGGAGCTCGTCCTTGGCGATCCACCCGTTCCTGACCCACTTGGCGATGAAGTCCCTCTGGTAGTAAACGGCCTCGGTCTGGCGCTGGTTGGCCCTCCTGTCCGGGTCGTCGGACTCGGTGTCGCGGTACCACAGGCCGGCGTCCTTCAGGGCGGCCACCATTCCCCCGCTGGTTATGGACTGCTTCGCCTCGATCCTCTCGCCGAGGATCCTCAGGCCGCGGACGAGGTGCTCCTCGGGGATGTCGATGGCGTATATCGGCATGGTCCTGGGAGGATAGGTCGACTTGGTCATGCCGACGGGCTGGTCGTCGACGAAGTACACGTCGCGGATCCTGTCGTTGGACACGGTGTACTCCTTCGTCCCCACGGAGAAGGGTATGGTGCCGGGGACCATCATGGAGGCGACGGTGGCGGCGGCCGCGTACTCGGGGGATCCGGACGAGATGTTGACGTATATCTCGCATCCCTCCTCGCCGCGGTTCTCCGACTGGATGATGGACAGGACCGTGCGGAGCATCACCGAGAAGTCGCTGACGCGCTCGTTGTGCTCCTCGATCTCCACCTCCCTGGGCGATTCCGACGACAGACGCTCGCAGACCCTCCTGCGGAAGCTGTCGTAGATCCTCCCGCTCTCGGACTCTGGGTCCTTGACGTAATGTATGATGTGGGCCTTGTTTATCTCGTAGTACAGCGCCGGCTCCACGACCTTCGACGTCTCGAAGGTCACGCAGGCGATCATGATCCTCTTCTTGCGACCGGACGGCAACGTGCATCCCCGTCGGACCCATGGTCGGGTCGATATTTAATGTCTGACATCTCGATGATTTCACAGGTTTCCGAGATTACCTTAGTTACAATGATTACCAACAATACTGTCCATACAGATGATACAGACATTACAGAGTATGGTTTATCTATCCCGGGGACGATGTGGTCCATGGCATCTCCCCCGAGGTGCCCGCCCGCTGCGACCGGGACCCGCGGCACATCCATCCATCCTTTATACACCCGAGGGCCCCGATCGCTTCCATGTCCGGACCCGGATCGGCCATTCAGAAAGGTTTATATCCGTGGGGGGATTCGGGGGATTCAGCGGACAGGTGGCCTAGTCTGGATATGGCAGCAGCCTCCTAAGCTGCAGGCCGGGGGTTCGAATCCCCTCCTGTTCGCCATTCTCACCCATACTCCCATCCAGTCATCCGCGTGCGCGTCCATCCCGATCCCCGTCGGTCCCGTCGCGGAGGATTGGCGAACGCACATCGTTGGGCGAATGGTTTTTCTATGAAGCGAAAATCCCGTTGGCGATGCGGTCGAACAAGTACTATGTCGATAATCAGGCAGAGTATGAATCATCTGCAAGGAACCATCCTCGTTAATTCCCCATCGCCGTCGGATCCGCCAAGGGTTCGTGGGTCGAGGACGTCGACGGGAACAGATACCTGGACTTCCTGA
>CAZLMR010000007.1:8027-16754 GCA_964560575.1 uncultured Methanomassiliicoccales archaeon
ACGGGGCCGGGACCCTCGCTCTCGGACACAACGACGACGAGACCAACGAGGCCATGGTCGGCCTCATCCGGTCCGGCGCCCCGCTCCACATGCTGGACGTGCAGACCCCCATGAAGGACGAGTTCGTTAGGACCCTGCTCTCGATCCTCCCGGAGGGGCTCGCGTCCCGTGCCAAGGTGCAGTTCTGCTCACCCTCCGGCACCGACGCCACGGATGCGGCCATAAAGCTGTGCAAGATCGCCACCGGCAGGGGCACCGTCATAGCCTTCTCCGGAGGCTACCACGGGATGGGCCACGGGCCCATGGCCCTCACCGGCAACCTCAAGGCCAAGAGCCAGGTCGCCAACATCATGCCCGGCGTCCAGTTCATGCCCTATCCCTACCCCTACCGCTGCCCCATGGGGATCGGAGGGGAGGCCGGGACCAGGGCCTGCATCAACTACTTCGAGAGGCTTCTCAAGGACCCCGAGAGCGGGGTCCCCAGACCCGCAGCGGTCATCCTCGAGGCGATCCAGGGGGAGGGCGGGGTCGTGCCGGCGCCTGCCGAGTTCCTGCAGGCCGTTCGCAGGATCACGAAGGAGCTCGGGATCCCCCTGATATGCGACGAGATCCAGTGCGGGATGGGGCGTTCCGGGAAGGTCTTCGCCGTCGAACACGCCGGCATCGTGCCTGACGTCATCCTGATCTCGAAGGCGATCGGCGGGTCGCAGCCGATGTCCGTGGTGGTCTACGACAGGGACCTCGACAGATGGGGCCCCGGCGCCCATTCGGGGACCTTCCGCGGGAACCAGCTGGCGATGGCCGCCGGGACCGTGGTCATGAGGAGGGTCAGCGACCCCGGGTTCCTGGCCGGGGTGACCCGGAAGGGCGGGATGATGGACCGCCTCCTGAGGCTCCAGCGGGAGGTGTCCATCATAGGGGACGTCCGCGGAAGGGGGCTCATGATCGGTGTGGAGTTCATCGACCCCGACGGCCCCAAGGACCTCATGGGCGTGCCGGAACCCAGCGATGGGATCGTCGCCCTCGTGCAGAGGAGATGCTTCGAGAGCGGGCTCATCATGGAGAGGGGAGGACGCAACGGCTCCGTCATGAGGTGCCTCTGCGCCCTGAACATCTCCGATGCCGACATAGACACCGGAATGACGATATTCGAGAAGGTAGTGAGGGAGACCGATGAGGGACGCCGCAACTGAGCCGCTGCTTCTCTCCGAGTCCGAGGACGTGCAGGAGAGGTTCGAGGCGATGATTCGCGAGACCCTCGCGTCCATCTTCCGCTCGTTCTCCGACGGGAGCGCGTTCTCCGGGATCGACCCGCACGACCTGAGGGGGAAGGTCCGCGGTCTCGGATTCCTCCCCGATCGGGGGAGGGGGTTCGAGGCCGTTCTGAAGGACACCGAGGAGGTCATACTCCCGAACCTCCTGCGCACATGGTCCACGGACTACATGCCGCATCTCCACTCCCCCGTGCTCACGGAGACCATCTGCTCGGAGCTCATCATATCCTGCTTCAACGACAGCATGGACAGCTGGGACCAGGGCCCCGCGGCCACGGAGCTGGAGGAGAGCATGGTCCACGGGCTCGCGAAGCTGTTCGGCCTCCCGGATGGAGTGTCCGACGGCTGCTTCACCTCGGGCGGGTCCCAGTCGAACATCACCGCCCTCATCGCCGCCCGCGACTGGTACTGCCGCGAGAGGCTGGGATGGGACGTCAGGGCCGACGGGCTCCCCCCGGAGTTCAGAAGGCTCCGGATCTACACGTCCGAGATCTCCCACTTCTCCATGGACAAGGCCAGCCACATCATTGGGATGGGCTACGGGACCGTCCGCAAGATCCCGGTCGACGACAGATGCAGGGTCGACATCGCCGCGTTCGAGAGGATGCTCGAGGAGGACGTGGCGTCAGGACTGCTCCCGTTCTGCGCGGTGGCCACCTTCGGGACCACCGACTTCGGCTCCGTGGACGATGCGGAGAGCATGAGGAGGATATGCGACCGCTACGGGATGTATCTCCACGGCGACGCCGCCTACGGATCCGGACTCATCATGAGCGACAGGTACAGGGACAGGGTGGCCGCCATGTCGGTCTGCGACTCGATCACGGTCGACTTCCACAAGATGTTCCTGCTGCCCATATCCTGCTCCGCCATCCTCGTCAGGGATGCGGAGCTGCTGAGATGCTTCGAACTCCACGCCGACTACCTCAACCGTGTGGAGGACGAGGAGGACGGGTACATCAACCTCGTCGGCAAATCGATGCAGACCACCCGCCGCTTCGACGCCCTGAAGGTGTACATGGCGTTCCAGGTCAGGGGGAGGGACGGGTTCGGAAGGATCATCGACACCGCCGTCGAGAACGCCGCCTATCTCTACGGGAGGGTCTCCGCGGACGGGAACTTCATCGCCCCCGTGGAGCCGGAGATGTCCTCTGTCGTCTTCGCGCTGAATGGCGGCGACGAGCTGAACAAGAGGGTCAGGCGCATCCTCCTCTCGGAGGGGACGGTCATCGGCCAGACGGTCAAGGACGGCAGGGTGATGCTGAAGTTCACCCTCCTGAACCCCAACCTCACGCATGAGAGGATCGACGCCATAATCGACAGGATCAAGGCGATCGGTGCCGGATCGGATCCGGTGCTCTGACCGGCGCGACGCCGGGATCCCGACCGTCCCTCCGGGAGGCGGCTCCGGGGGTCCCGCCACCGGTGCCGCATGACCCGGCCGATGATCCCCTTCGGAGGATCGGGATCGGCCATGATCGGCTGCAGTGGCGGATGCCCCCTCCCCTCGGATGGAGAATTCCCCCGTCGATGGGGTCACTTCCGAGAGGATGGGATCCCGGATGTCGTCACTTGACACCCATACCCTTTACTTGATCCCCAACATCCTGTCGTGACTTTTTGTTAAAAAAAAAAGAGAGGCATCCGGACAGGATGCGACCCGGATCCTATGCCCCTCCCACAGGCCTCGGGAAGAGGACTCCCAGGACCTACCGTCACCGGACCTGGGATGCCTCATCCCATTAGCGGGGATGTAGGATCCGCATCATGCGACATGTCCCTTGGGAGACAGGCCCTGTGACGGAATCCGTCGGGTGTCCGAGCATGGCATGTCGCATGTCCGGGCATATATCCAGACGTCCGGCCGCACCCTCGGACAGGCGCATCGGCGACTCTCCGGGACACCGCCGCCGAGATGCTTCCGATAGACGGAATGTGTTCAATCACAGACATGGTGTTCCGTCAAAGACAGCGGAATTTGTCTACTTACATTGTGTCGGATTCGTATTATATGGAGACTCCGGAGATAGCCAGATAACCAGATAATTCGGTCGGTATAATGGATAACAAGAAACTGATAGCGATCGTCGCCGTCATATCGGTGATGTGCCTGCTGGGTACGACCCTGTGCATATCACCCGATGTGGAGGCCGACGACGGAAGGACACTGGTCGTCGAGACGAGTCCCGACTTCGCCCCGTTCGACTACCAGGTCGGCCAGGAATATGCCGGTATCGACATGGACATCGTCCGCGCCGTCTGCAAGGACATGGGCTGCAATGTCCAGTTCAAGACCAACACGTTCGATTCCATCCTCCTGTCCGTCCCATCCGGCAAGTGTGACATCGGCGCCTCCGGATTCAGCATCAACCCGGACAGGGAGAAGGTCGTCGACTTCTCGATCCCGTATGCGGAGATCAACCAGGTGGTCGTCGCCCCCAAGGACACAACCATCCAGACGAAGGATGACCTATACGGGATGACGATCACCGTCCAGACGGGAACCACCGGAGCGGACTACGCCGCGACGAACTTCTCCAATGACAACATCAAGTTCCAGAAGACCTACTCCGATGTCCTACTGGACCTGAACACAGGCAAGGCCGATGCGGAGATCGTGGACAGCACAGTCGCCCTCTCCCAGTGCGCCGCCAACCCCAACCTGATGGTCCTGGACATCCTGGACGACTCCCCCGTCGAGCAGTACGGATTCATATTCTCCGAGGACAACACGGCCCTTCGCGACGAGTTCAACGATTCCCTCCAGCACATCATGGACAACGGTCTGTACGACATGATCATGGAGTACTACGAGGAGAACGGATACTCTCCGGAGACCCCCTCGTTCTTCACCACCCACGGTACACTCGTCGTCGAGACCAGCCCCGACTTCCCGCCTTACGACAACATGCACGGCCAGGAATACGTCGGAATCGACATGGACATCATGAGGGCCATCGGATACGAGATCGGATACAACATCGAGTTCAGACAGAACACGTTCGACTCCATCATCCTCTCGGTCCAGCAGGGCAAGTGCGACCTGGGTGCATCGGGATTCACCATCGATGACGACAGGAAGCAGAAGGTCGACTTCTCCACCCCGTACGCCGAGATCCATCAGGTTCTCGTAGTCAAGGAGGACTCCAACATCCAGAGCAAGGAGGACCTCAGAGGCAAGACCATCACGTCCCAGCTGGGGACCAGTGGGGCCCAGTACGCCACGGACAACCTCCCTGGCAGCAACCTGATCCAGCAGAAGGACTACAACATAGCCCTGCTGGATGTCATCAGCGGTAAAGCGGTGGCGGAGGTCGTGGACAACACGGTGGCGGAGGCCCAGGTCGCCGCGAACGACGGCCTGAAGATCCTGGACATCCTAGATGATGCGGACACCGAATACTACGGACTCATCTTCCAGAAAGGAAACACCGCCACCTACACCCTTGTCAACGACGCCCTCGAGAAGCTCATCGCCAACGGCACCGTCGACAAGATCATCGAGTACTACTCGTCGCATATCGGCGAGGACATCGCATCGTTCTACAGCGGAGATGCCGCCAGGGAGGATAGCGGCGACACCGGCGATACGGACGATGACACCGAGGACGTCGGATGGTGGCAGGAGCTGAAGGACAGGTTCCACACGGACTTCCTGAAGAACGACCGTTACCTGTACATATTCGACGGTCTGAAGAACACCATCATCATCACCGTCGTGGCTCTGATCATCGGTCTGGTCATCGGTTCCGTGGTCGCCATGGTGCGCAGCACCCACGACATGACGGGCAAGCTGCGCATACTGAACGCGATATGTCACGTGTACGTCACCGTGATACGCGGAACACCTGTGATGGTCCAGCTGCTGCTGATCTACTACGTGGTGTTCGCGTCGTCCGACCAGGGAATCCTGATAGCATCGGTGGCGTTCGGATTGAACTCCGGAGCGTATGTGGCCGAGGTCGTCCGTTCGGGTATCACCGCGGTCCCGAAGGGACAGATGGAGGCCTGCCGGAGTCTCGGAATGAGCAACAGGATGGCCATGACCAACGTCATCCTGCCGCAGGCCATCAGGAACATCTTGCCGGCCATCGGTAACGAGAGCATCTCCCTGCTGAAGGAGACCTCCGTCGCCGGTTACATCGGAATCATGGACCTGACCAGGGGAGCGGACATCATCAGGGGACAGACCTACGATGCGCTGCTGCCGATCATCGTGGCGGCCGCCATCTATCTGGCGATCGTCCTGGTGCTGACATATCTGATTAGAAGACTAGAGAGGAGGCTTAACAGTGCCTACTGACAGCGAAGTACTGATAGAGATCAGGAACCTCGAGAAATCCTTCGGGGACCACCAGGTCCTGAAGGACATCAGCCTGGACGTCCACAAGGGGGAGGTCATCTCCATCATCGGACCGTCCGGATGCGGGAAGTCCACCTTCCTGAGGTCTATCAACCTGCTGGAGAGACCCACGGGCGGGAGCATAAAGGTCGAGGGCATCGACATCCTCGATCCGAACACCGACGTGGACATGCTCCGCAGGAAGATCGGCATGGTGTTCCAGAGCTTCAACCTCTTCCCGCACAAGACGGTGAAGGAGAACGTCATGCTGGCGCCCGTGAAGCTGAAGATCAAGACCGAGGAGGAGGCCTCGGAGAACGCCGACATGATCCTCAAGAGGGTCGGGCTCCTGAGCAAGGCCGACCAGTACCCGTCCAGGCTGTCTGGCGGACAGCAGCAGCGTGTCGCCATAGCTAGGGCGCTGGCCATGAACCCGGACGTCATGCTCTTCGACGAACCCACATCGGCGCTGGACCCGGAGATGGTCGGCGAGGTCCTGAAGATCATCAAGGGACTGGCCGACTACGGCATGACCATGCTCGTGGTCACCCACGAGATGGGATTCGCCAGGGAGATCTCCGACAGGGTCCTGTTCTTCGACGGAGGCGTGATCGCCGAGGAGAACACCCCCGAGGAGTTCTTCGGCAACCCCCAGAACGAGCGCCTCAAGGACTTCCTCTCGAAGGTCCTCTGAAACCCGCCGAAACAAGGGGGACCTCCCCCATTTTACCTATCAGCCGGCCCCCAGGGCCGGCACCCTCATCCTCTTCTCCATGCGGCCCTCGCCGCATCCCTGGCCCTCCCCTCGCGGGTCCTGGCGCAGTACCTCGACGTGGTCGCTGTGCTGGCCTGTCCCAGCAGCACGCTGACCTCCTCCTCGGACACGCCGGAATCCAGAAGGGCCTGCCCCCATGTGCGCCTCAGGACCCTGTGGTCGAACTCCACGCCGGTGGCCAGGGACACGGAGCGCCTCCACATCCTCTGCGTGTTGCCTGAGACCGGCTCCCCGCGTGCGTTCTGGAACAGGTACCCGCTCCCGCCCGCCCCGTGGAAAGCTGATAGGTATCTGGAGATGATCGGTACCGCCCTCGGATGCACGGGCACCGTGCGCACCTCCCCGTACAGGTCCGCACCCTTGGGGCTCCACACCTTCAGCTCCGAAAGGTCGTCGGAGAAGTCCCTGTCCCTCACCATGCGGACCTCCTGAGGCCTGAGTCCGGTGGAGACCGGTATGATGACCGATACGCATGACCTCATCCCGGCGAACCCCTCGCAGCGTTCCGCGTACGAGAACAGGGTCTCCACATCCTGTTCCGACAGCACGCCGAGCCTGATGTCCCTCTTTGGCGGGAACAGTGTGGGATAACGGACCTTCGCATGCTCGACGGACATATTGCCGCAGAACCTGCAGATCATGTTCAGCCTCCCGAGGACATGGGCCCTCGTGTTCACGGAGCACCCCCACCCCCTGACCTCCGAGGCTATCTCCGCCACGTCCTCCGACGTCATCCCGACCGGGTCCTGTGTCGATATCCTTCCATCGAGACGCAGCCTCTCCACGGTCCTGCAGAGCTGCATGAGCTCCCTCCTGCGCGCCTTCATGGTTGATTCCGCATAGGTCCTGGAATACTCCTCGAGGAATATCTCCACAGCCTCTGCGAACGCGCCGTCGTCGTCCTGGTCCATGCGATGGGCTCGCCCGACCGGTGCTTAAAACATGGCCCGTGGGTCGATGTGACATCGCACATGTGAAGTGACGCACATCGGTCACGATGGCACGACGACCTGCACCATCTGGGACCTGCCCCAGTCGGCCAGGGCGCTGATCACCGGGAGCACGGACCTTCCGCGATCCGTCAGCGAGTAGAACACCTTCACCTTCCCCTCTGCGTCCACGCTGCGGGATATCATCCCATCCGCTTCGAGCTCCCTGAGTTGCCTGGTGAGAATGCCTGCGGTGACCTCCCCTATGGTCCTCTGCAGCTCGGAGAACCTCATCTCACCGTTTGTGGCGAGCAGACAGATGATGGTGCACTTCCATCTGCCCTCGATGACCGACATCGCCATGTCGACGCTGCAGTTGAACCTGGGCTTTCCATCGCTCATGTCCCATACATGGATGTGACCAGATTAATATCTTCTTGCTATCTACTATCATTATAATTGTTGCTATCATAATAGTACCAATTAAATACGGTGACAGCAATCAATATCATAGTGATACCATGTCGGGAAAGGTCATAGGAATCATCGCGAGTCCGAGAAAGGACGGGAACACAGCGAACATCGTCTCCAGGATCCTGGAATCGGCGAAGGCCGCGGGGAAGGAGACCGAGATCTACAACCTGCATGAGCTCAAGGGCACCCCGTGCATAGCATGCATGGGATGCAAGAAGGCGGGTCAGGGGTGCGTCCAGAAGGACGGCTTCACCCCGATCTACGAATCCATGAAGGACTGCGACACGGTGGTGTTCGGGACACCGGTGTACTTCGGTCACGGAACCGCTCAGGGAAGGGCCTTCGAGGACAGGATGTACGGCTTCATGGACCCGACGGCTGCTGCCTGAAGCCGGACATGAGATTCGTGTCCGTGGTCGCCAGCTCCCAGGGGATAGGCTCCGCGGAGACAATGGCCGAGGTAAAGCGCTTCTTCACCCAGTACTTCAGGATGGAGTGCGCGGGGGAGATCGAGTTCAACGAGGCCGCTGCGAAGTCACCCGCCAAGGATGATGCGGACACCATGGCAAAGGCCGAGGCGATCGGAAGGAATCTCTGAGAACGGAATGGAAAAGGGTCGGATGGTCCCAGCGGCGGCCGGGTGATTCTCCGCCATCCGACCCGACACCCTCGGGTGTCGAGAAACGTTTGCGATCACTCGCCCCTGATCGTGTCCTCGGCCGACTGTATGCACTTGGTGAGGACGGAGTAGGCGTTGATCATGTCGGACTCACCGACGATGAATATTGTGTCCGTATGACAGCTGACGGTCTCCTCGATGTTAATCCCCGCATCTGACAGGTTCGTGATCAGATAGGCGATGACACCGCTCGTGTCCACGATCTTCTCCGGCGATTTGACGGCGATCTCCACCAGGTTCTCCCTAACCTTGAT
>CAZLMR010000008.1:0-6300 GCA_964560575.1 uncultured Methanomassiliicoccales archaeon
CGTCAACATGAAGGTCGGTATCACCGATGTCCATGATGTGGATGAGGGTTTCTGGCTCCGTCTGTCCGATACGGTAGGGGTTTTCGGTAAGGGCATGGTCACATGTTCCCTGTTCGTCACGGATGATGTGTCGGACGATGAACTCCTCGATGTCATCGATAGGATGTGCTCCATAGGGGCGATGCCGGATGTCAAGGTCCGCCGTTCGGAGGAGACCGGACTCAAGGAGGCCACTCCGGAACGTTACTGTTACATCCAGAGGAGTATGAAATCCATCATGGAGAGATATGGTCTGGACGGTTCAGGCTTCGACACAATGTGCTACGGATGCAGGTTGTGCATGATAGTCCCGTTCAAGGATTTCTGAGAACATTCTAACGGGGGGTTCCTCCCCCATTTCCCATCATCCAGATCCAGTGATACACTGATGACTATGATATCAGGTATTACATGGATTGATTAAAATTCTCCGCCATTTTTAAGCAGTGGCCCTACGATATTGATTTGCTACAAAAAACACCGGGGCCATACCTACACCAATGACCACGTTTAAACGACTTTCGCCTCCGGAGTTGGCGTAGCTATCAAAAAGGAGGTAGAGAATGGAGATAGCAGCTGGCATGGATGTGCACGATAAGTTCTGTGTGATCCATGTGACGAACGGGAAAGCAGGTCGGATCAAGAAATCCGATCAAGCGTTCCTCGATGAGGTGAACATCCTCTTCAAAAAGGTCAGGACGAATCCCGTGGAACTCGGGAAGTTCGTGAAACATCTCGAGGGTCACAATGTGCATTATCTGATTGAGAACTCGACCATAGCGAACAAGGTGTTCCGGATCATGGCCGACCTGGGTTGCGACATCTATGTCGCCCAATCCTTCGATCTGACGATAATCCGTGAATCCGTCACCAAGAACGATGAGAACGATGCCAAGGAGCTGGCGCATTACATGCGCCGCCGTCTCCTCGGCGAGAACGAGTTCGCGGTGTGCATGATGGCCCCTCCTGAATGGATGGCGAAGAAGGAACTGGTCCGTGCAGTATACAAGGACAAACTGCACCTGTCCAACACCAAGAAGAGGGTCCGTGCGAGGATCAAGGTCATGGGTGCGGATCTCAGGGATTACGAGGACATCTCCTGCAACGCATCGTTGATGCAGTTGCGTGCGACCAACGACCCGTTCCTGTGTTACGAGGTCCAGTGCATGAAGGATGCACTGAAACGCATAAAGGAAGGTGAGAAGGTCATATCGTACCTTTTCCAGGATGATGAGGATTACAAGCTCATCATGTCCATCCCCGGGATAGGTTCCCCGCTGGCGGCGTATCTCAAGACGATCATCCTGGACGTCAACAGGTTCGACAGGTTGAGTCAGTTGGAGTCCTACTTCGGCCTTGTGCCGAAGCAGGACTCCTCTGCGGACAGGGATCCGAACCGTTGCACCACGCATCGCGGCGACGAACTCGCTCGCGAGTACCTCGGATATGCGGTTCAGGCCCATGTGATGCATTCGCCCGATTCCATCGTCGCGAAGATGTACCATCGTCTGAGATCCAAGGGGAAACCGCACAAGAAGGTCGTTACGGCATGTTCCCGCGAACTTTTGGGTATCGTCAGATCGGTCCTGAAGAACAGGAGACCCTACACGACGGACAGGGACCTGTTGCAGATTGCACGCGGATGCGCATCGTGCATCGAATCGGAGGTCACCGAGTGATGAGTCAACCGTGCGTCGCAGCCAGGGTCGAAGGTGAGCCGAATATTGTCGAACTTCACGATATCCGCGAAAGCTGGCCGAATAAAAAATACCATGTAGGTTCACCGAGGACGCAAAGAAAATATCCCTTCAGTGTGGACGATAATAAAGTACCCGTGCCCTGGAAGTTCCCCCTCGCACACCGTTGTTCCGGAAAGTCGTGAACCTCCTCGACGCTGTCTCGTCGGTTCACGATTGATCATTTGGACAAGACTACTAGCGAAAGCTATGCACAGATTCATAAATCACGACAGTTTTCAGACCCTAAGGCCACTGCTTAAAAAGGAATAATGGTGCAAGGGAAGGGATTTGAACCCTCGAACTCCTACGAGAATAGGCCCTGAACCTATCTCCTTTGGCCAGGCTCGGATACCCTTGCAAAGAGCCTGAGCCCAAGGATTACCTCCTTGTATATAGTAGTTCCGAGTCGAGGTATTCTGGAGAGACTCACTCCTTCATTATTTTCATCCAGCCACCCGATTCGTAGATCGCGAGCTTCCTCTTCGCAAGGATCTCCTCGAACTCCTCCCAGGTGATGACATCGAGCCTGTCGTTCTTTCCCTTGGTGAACTGGACCCCGTCAGTCCCCTTTACCTTGCCGGGTTTCAGTCCCTTGTTCTTGGCGATGGCCTGCGCCTTCTTGAAATCGATGCGTTCCATTGCTATGGCAAACACCCCCTTTTTATAGAGTAAATATTCTTCTCTGTCGTATTTAAAGATTCTTTGAAAATCCTCAAAAAACCTGTGATTAACAGCGTTACAACGACGATTGTCAAAAACCGCCCTTCCGGGTCGCGGCGATCACGCGATACGGCCCCGTTCGAGCGGAACGACCAGGGAGCGCGACCACAACTAATATCAATCCATGCGGGATTGAGCGCAACATGGCGCAAGCCAACAGGATTCTGCTCAGGTCGTCCCCAGCGGAGGACACCGGACCCGAAATGGGAATACTTCTGGGACATGCCCTCGCCATGGACCACCGCAAGGTCGTTGTGGGCACGGATCTCATGAGGAGCAGCTCCATGATGAAGGCCGCCCTAGTGGCGGGACTCACGTCGTCGGGCGCGGATGTCCTCGACGTGGGCATAGTCAGCTGCCCGGCATTGGCATTCGCCGCATCCGAGGGGGACTGTGCGGTATATGTCACGGAGTACCGCGGATACGGGATGATCAGCGGATATCTGTTGGTGAACACCAACGGCAGTCTGTTCCGCAAGGAGCAGCTCAGACACCTGGAGATGTACCTGGTGGATCCGCCGAAGCTACCGGAATCCGGGAATCTGGGCCACGTCCACACCGTCTACGGCGCCGTGGACAGATACAACTCCAAGCTCATGTCGCTGCTCCCCGAGAAGGCGGAGTGCGCCATCGTCATAGACTGCAACTGCGGCCCCGTATCTGATTCCGCCCCGCAGATACTCAACTCGATGGGCGTGGACGTGCTGACACTGAACGCCCAGAGGGACCTGGACTACAGGTCTGGCGACATGGATGCACATGGGATCCACACGGGCAACGTGAAGAAGCAGGTGGAGTCGGAATCCGGATACATCGGATGCGCGATGAACAAGGCCGGAACGATGGCCTGCATCCTGGATGAGAACGGTCGCGAGCTCACCCCCGCCGAGGTCTTCGCGCTGACCATAATGTTCCTGAAGCCGAAGAGCATCGCCGTCCCCATAGACACGTCCCTCCTGATCGAGGATGCGTTCCACGGCAGGCTCGACGGGGAGTCCCCGGCCGAGACGGACGAGGACGGATACGTCATGACCGCCAAGAACGCCGCGGCTGTGTGCGAGGCCGTGGCTGCCGGCGCCGACCTGGGCTTCTACGACGGCGGGATCATCTACGGCGGAACCAGCATGATGCCTGACGGAATCCAGACCGTGGCCGTCATGGCCGGGATGTCCGGTGACAAGAGCATAAACAGACTGGTCGACTCGTTCCCGGAATACATCCACGGAAGGGCCGAGCGCGAATGCACGATGACCCCGGAGGCCTTCAAGCGCGAGATCGAGGAGAGACTGTCCTCGATCAAGGGCAGGTCCGTGGTACGCGACTACGCCTGGAGGGTCGACCTCGAGGAGGGCTGGTTCCTCATACGCCTCGTCAAGACCCCCGGACCCTCCGTAGAGATAGTGGCCGAGTCCAAGGACAAGGCCTACGTCGTCGGCCTCGTGGAGATCGCCGGGGACCTCGTGGACGAGTGCCTGAGGGCCCAGTGACCTCAGTAGATGACCTCGATGTCCACCGGCTCCCCCTTCGAGTCATAGGCTCTCCAGCTGGTCCGGTCGTACGGCTGGCATGTTATGAAGTGTATGCCTCCCGTGTTGCTGAAGAACTCCTTGTCGGCATCCGAGGGCTCGTTGGAGTACCCCGGATGGGAATGTGCGGAACCCGCCAGACTGTAATCGATGGGAGCCATCCACTGGTTGATGAAACTGTGGCTGTCCCCGTACACGGTCCCGGGCAGAAGGATCATCTCGCTGATGACCCCGTCTATCTCCCTGGTCATGCACAGGAACTCGTCCGGATAGGTGGACCTGGCCGCCTCGTTGAACCCGTCTATGAAGTCTATGTCGACACCGCGTATGCGATTCATAGGGTGTTCACCAGCTTGTCCCTGACCCTGGAGTAGAAGTCCGTGTCGTAGCGGATGAAACGGGCCTTCCTGTCGGACAGCATGAAATCCACCTTTGAGCATCCGTCCATCCTGTACTCCTCCTGGCCGTCCAGGACTATGAGGCACTCCTTGTCCAGGACGTTCTCCACGGTGATCTTGGATGTCGCGGGGACGATGAACGGACGGGAGTTGAACTTGTATGCTGCCATGGGCACGACCATCAGCGCCTTGACCTTCGGATCCATGTACGGCGCGCCCAGACTCATGGCGTAGCATGTGGAGCCGGTGGGGGTCGAGATTATCAGACCGTCAGCCCTGAGCTCCGAGGCGAGCACGTCGTCGACATAGACCTTGAAATGCCTGATCTTGGCCACGGACGCGGTGTGGACCACGGCCTCGTTTACCGACGGGGTGAGATACTGCCCGTTGTACCAGCAGTTGAGCCTGAACCTCGTCTCGACGATGTAGTCCTCCCTGAGGAGCCTGTCGATGCCCTCCTTGATGTGGTCGTGGTCTATCTCCGCCAGGAAACCGACGCTGCCGCCGTTGATGCCTATGACCTTCGCGTCTGTGTGCTGCAGGGCCCTGAGCAGTGTGCCGTCCCCTCCGACGACGATCACGATGTCGACGTCCATTTCCGCCAGTGGCATGCCCTGGATGCCCATGACCTCCGCGATGTCGGAATCGACGAAGTATGTCTGCCCCTGCAGGGCGTCGATGACCTGCTGGGTGTATTCGACGGCATTCCTGACATGCCTGTTCGTGTACACCCCGTACCTGTGCTCCCTGAGCGTCTCCCTCTGGGTGATGATCAGGTTGTAGACGCTCATGTCGCCCACTGCGATGAAGTTGGACCTGTGCTCCAGATCGAACGGCATGTCCAGGACATTGCCCTCCAGGTCGTAGACCTCCCCTCCGGCCTCCCTGAGAATGATCGCGCTGGCGGCGATGTCGACGATCCTTATGGCGCGGGTATACTTCTCCGACTTCATGAGGAATCCGTCGGCCTCACCCTCGCCCACGATGGCCATCTCGAGGGACGCGCACCCCAGCGAACGGGAGGACTTCACCCTCTTCGCGAGGGCGAAGGCGTCAGGGTGCGCACCGTTGCCCATGTAGATCATGATGAACAGATCGTCCATCACCGCCTTCCTGACGTGGATGGGACATCCGTTCTTGAAGGCGCCCTTACCCTTCTCGGCTGTGTAGACGTCCCCGGTGACGGGGTTCCTGAGATATCCCAAGCGGATATCGGACAGGGCCGAGGTCCCTACCGCGAGGGAGATGGTGTAATACGGTATCCCGGCGATGGCGTTGGAGGTTCCGTCTATGGGATCCATGACCAGGGTCTCCTCGGCACCGTTGTCCACATACCCGATCTCCTCGCTGAGGATGTTGAGGGGGATGTTCTGGGATTGTATGTGCATGAGGGCCGCGTTCTCGGCCACCTTGTCGATCTGTGACGTCGGGGTCCCGTCCGCACCCATGCAGACCTCCTCGCCCCTGCAGCGGGAGCTGGGGATCTTCTCGATTGCCGCCTGAACCGCATCGGCGATCTCCGAAAGGGTTTCCATCGTGATCATGAACCGGGGGATGTGCTCTTTCGTTTTATATGCGGTGGACGTTGGCTCGGACATGGAGGCTTTGAGTTTCACATCCGACAGGGTGCTCTCCGAGAGGGGTCGCCTGTACACCGTGTCCGCATGCCCCGGCAGGAGGGTCTACGGGGAGAGGCTGGTCCGCTCCGGGGACAGGGAGCTGAGAGAATGGGACCCGCGCAGGAGCAAGCTCGGAGCCTATCTCTCCGTGGGCGGGAAGGCGTTCCCGTTCAGAATCGACAGCAGGGTGCTCTACCTGGGGGCTTCGAGCGGCACCACCGCGTCCCATGTGGCCGACATATGCGCGGAAGCAAAGGTG